>CAIRMS010000377.1 GCA_903879765.1 uncultured Flavobacteriales bacterium | reverse complement strand
TTTAAATTGATATAAATACATAGTTATGGCGCATCCTAAACGCAGAATTTCCACAACAAGACGTGACAAACGTAGAACGCACAAAAAAGCGACTGCTCATCAAGTGGCAACATGCCCTACAACAGGTCAGCCTCATTTATTTCACCATGCTCACTGGCATGAAGGAAAATTATACTACAGAGGTAAAGTAGTTGCAGAAAAAGAATCAACAGTAGAGTAAGGAACCATCTCGTTTTCTAAATGAGGATTGGTCTAGATATCTCAGGGGGCGATTTCGCTCCCAAAGCAACTATTGATGGTGCATTATTGGCGAGAGAAGTTCTGTCCAATGATGTCACCATTGTTTTGCTTGGTGACGAAGCAATTATTCGAAGTGAATTTGCTGAACGCGGAAAAAGTTTTGATGGTTTTGAGGTCATACACGCCCCCGAAGTCATTACTTACCACGATCATCCCACAAGAGCCATTCCAAAAAAACCAAACAGCTCCATTGCCATTGGATTTGATTTACTTACTAAGGGCAACCTAGACGTTTTTGCCAGCACCGGTAATACTGGAGCAATGTTGGTTGGAGCAATGTACAAGTTAAATACTGTTCCTGGAATCATTCGTCCTTGCATAACGTCAACACTTCCAGCTATGGATGGATCAAACGCTATACTTTTAGATGTTGGGTCCAATGCTGATTGTAAAGCCGATGTTCTGTATCAGTTTGCTGTTTTGGGAGCACTTTATTCAAAGCACGTTCACGGTGTTGAAAATCCGAGAGTGGCATTATTGAATATTGGAGAAGAAGACTCAAAAGGAAATCTGTTAACCATTGCTGCATATAAGTTGCTTTCAGAGTCAGATGAATTGAACTTCACTGGAAATATAGAAGGAAGAGACCTATTCACCGGAGTAGCAGACGTTATCGTTTGTGATGGATTTACCGGAAATATTGTTTTAAAAGAAGCGGAAGGTATTTATACCTTGATGCGCAAACGCGGAATCCGCGATGAATATTTTGACCGCTTTAATTATGAAAATTATGGTGGGACACCGATTTTAGGTGTGAAAGGAAATGCCGTTATTGGTCATGGTATTTCCAATGATATTGCCATCAAAAATATGTTGTTACATTCCTACGAAGTGGCCGCTTCAGGATTAGCAACGAAAATAAACGATGCATTTAACTAAGAGATGAATAAACTTACAGCAGCAATTACGGCGGTACAAGGATACGTTCCCGAGGACATTTTAAGTAACGAGGATTTATCCAAATTTGTGGATACTTCTGATGAGTGGATTACTTCACGCACGGGAATCAAAGAGCGTCGCATCATGCGTAACGGTGCCTCATCTGATATGGCCGCTGCAGCGGTTAAGCAACTTTTAGAGAAAAAAGGAATCGATCCAATGGACATCGATTTAGTTATTTGTGGAACTGTTACACCAGATCACCCTTTCCCAAGTACAGCGAATATCTTGAGTGACAAAACAGGAATGAAAAACGCGTGGTCTTTCGATGTAAATGCCGCTTGTTCAGGATTTCTTTTTGCGCTTGCAACAGGATCTCAATTCATTGAAACTGGTAAATACAAAAAAGTAATTGTGGTTGGTGTCGATAAGATGACTTCCATTGTGGATTACCAAGATCGTACGACATGTGTGATTTTCGGTGATGGTGCAGGTGCAGTTTTACTGGAGCCAAATACAGAAGGACTTGGACTACAAGACTTTATTTTGCATTCAGATGGATCTGGTCGCGAATTCTTAGTTCAACCTGCAGGTGGATCTTTACATCCTGCAAGTATTGAAACCGTTGAAAACAGAATGCATTACGTGAAACAAGAAGGACAAAGCGTCTTCAAATTTGCCGTAACAAATATGGCAGATGTTTCAGCGAAAATCATGGAAAAAAATAATTTGACATCCGATGATGTTCAATGGTTAGTGCCACATCAAGCCAATTTGCGCATCATTGATGCTACAGCAAATCGCATGGGACTTTCCAAAGAAAAAGTGATGATCAACATCGAAAAATACGGTAACACAACTGCCGGTACATTGCCTTTATGTTTGTGGGACTATGAAAAACAATTGAAAAAAGGAGATACACTTATTTTATCCGCTTTTGGTGGTGGATTTACATGGGGAGCTATTTATTTGAAATGGGCTTATAACTCATAATATTAGTAATTTTGCAAAACAAATCATTGTTATGAATTTAGAAGAAATCAAAGACCTAATTAAACTTGTTTCTAAGTCAGGAATTGGTAAAATTGAAATTGAAAACGAAGGATTTAAAATTGCCATTGAAAATGGAACGTCTTTCAGTGAACAACCTGTTTATGTACAAGCTGCTGCTCCGGTAGCAATGGCTCCACAAGCTGCTGCTCCAGCGCCGGTTGCTGCTGCACCTGTAGCTGCTGCAGAAAGTTCGGATGAATCCCGTTACATTACTGTGAAATCTCCAATGATTGGAACATTTTACCGTACTCCTGGACCAGACAAAGATGCTTTTGTAAACGTTGGAAGCACGATTCAACCAGGAGATAAACTTTGCATCATTGAAGCAATGAAAACATTTAACGAAATTGAATCAGAAATTTCTGGTAAAATTGTTAAAGTTCTTGTAGACAATGCAAGTCCTGTAGATTACGATCAACCACTATTTTTAGTAGATCCAGCTTAATTGCTGCAAAAAATCTTCCTTTATGTTTAAGAAAATTCTAATCGCCAATCGCGGTGAAATCGCATTGCGTGTGATTCGTACCTGTACAGAAATGGGTATTAACACAGTCGCTGTTTACTCCACTGCTGATAAGGATAGTTTACCTGTTCGCTTTGCTGACGAAGCAGTATGTATTGGTCCACCCGTATCGGCGAAATCATACTTGTCCATACCTAATATTATTGCAGCTGCAGAAATTACGAATGCAGATGCCATTCACCCTGGATACGGATTCTTGTCTGAAAACGAGAAATTTTCACGTGTTTGTCAAGAACATGGGATTAAATTTATTGGTGCTCTTCCAGAACAAATTGCAGGGATGGGAGATAAAGCAACGGCAAAAGCAACCATGATTGCTGCTGGTGTACCATGTATTCCAGGATCTGTTGGATTATTAAAAGATGTTGCGCAAGCGATGGTGGAAGCCAAAGCAATCAAATATCCTGTCATCTTGAAAGCAACAGCTGGAGGTGGCGGTAAAGGAATGCGCATCGTTTGGGAGGAAAGTGAACTTCAAGGAGCTTGGGATTCCGCACGTCAAGAAGCAGGAGCTGCTTTCGGAAACGATGGAATCTACATGGAAAAGTACATTGAAGAACCACGTCACATTGAAATTCAAATTGCAGGTGATCAATTCGGAAATGCTTGTCACTTGTCTGAAAGAGATTGTTCCATTCAACGTCGTCATCAAAAATTAGTGGAGGAAACACCTTCACCATTTATGACAGATGAACTTCGTGAGCGTATGGGTGAAGCAGCAATTAAGGCAGCTAAAGCAGTGAAATACGAAGGTGTTGGGACGGTTGAGTTTTTAGTTGATAAAAACCGTGATTTCTACTTCATGGAAATGAACACGCGTATTCAAGTTGAGCATACAATCACAGAAGAAGTAATCAATTTTGACTTGATTAAAGAGCAAATATTGATTGCTGCTGGACATAAAATTTCTGGTAAAAATTATTATCCTCAAATGCATGCGATTCAATGTCGTATCAATGCAGAAGATCCATATAAGGACTTTAGACCTTGTCCAGGGAAAATCACTGATTACCATTGTCCGGGTGGACATGGAATTCGAATTGATGCCCATGTATATGCAGGATATACAATTCCGCCAAATTACGACTCCATGATTTCCAAATTAATCGTTGTTGCACAAACACGTGAAGAGGCGATTGCTAAAATGAAACGCGCACTGGGAGAATATGTTATCGGCGGTGTGAAAACAACCATTCCTTTTCATCAAAAATTGATGCAAAATGAAGATTTCTGTAATGGAAATTTCACGACTAAATTTATGGAGAGCTTCGAATTTTAATAAATTCTATTATTTATTAATTTTTTGCTCATTCTTGAACTCATTTAGGCAACTGTTTTATTGTTACTTCGTTTATTATTTGCTAAATTTAGCCTGCTAAAACGAATTAATACGAAACACAATTACAACTAAATGAGGTTTCTTGCCCTTATTGTTATTTCGCTGTTTTTTACAGTGGGGTTAAACGCCCAGTTATGTACACCTCAAACGGTTACATTTCCAATAACGCCAACTTCAACGTTACAATATACACCCTCGTATTCATCCGGTGTTATTTTGTTTCCATTTACGGCAACTGCAGGGTGTACTTACACATTCTCAACGTGCGGTCAGAGTAGTATTGACACGTATTTGCGTTTACACAATTCTTCTTATACCCTTCTTGGTCAGTGGGATGATCAATGTGCACTTCAATCAACTTTTACTTGGACTTGTCCAGCGGCAGGGCAATATTATGTCCATTTGTCAAGATTTACTTGTTTGGCTTTGACCGGACCCACCACAATGAGTTATATAGTGTCTTGTCCTACTCCGCCATGCAATAATCCAATCGTAAATGCTGGGCCAGATGTTGTTGTTTGCGCAGGTCAACCGTCCACATTAAATGGAACGGTGACCGCCGGTACAGGAACTGGATCAGGAGGAAGTTCTTCGAGTATAACCATTACCATATCTGGAACAGGATTTCTAGATGAAACTTCTTGGAATTTAACAAATGCCTCTGGAGCAACAGTTGGGTCAGGTGGCCCATACTTTTTCGCGTCTAATAATACAATAACATTAACAAATGTTGGGACGGGTCCATATAATTTTTCAATGGAAACGCAAGGGAATTTTAATGACAACAATGCCTCGTATACCATTTCGTGTAATAGTACTACTGTAAATACTGGATCTATCACTGGTGGTCAAACTACGACTGCGAGTGTAACGGGTTGTAATGGAACAACTGGCGGTGGAACGTTGCCCATTACTTATGTTTGGTCACCAGGAGCTACTTTAAGTTCAACGACCATTTTAAATCCTACAGCAACACCAACGGTTACTACAACTTACACATTAACAGCAACATCAGGCACCTGTACTTCCACAGATGAAATGACTGTTTTTGTCAGTCCAGCACCTACTATTAATGCTGGTCCTGACATAACAATTTGCACAGGTCAAACGACCACGTTGAACGGTTCAGCAAGTGCTGTTGGTGGATTCGGCGGTCCGATTGATGTAAATATTTTTTCAGGAAGTAATTTAGATGAAACAACTTGGAATATAACCAATTCCATAGGTGCAGTGATAGCGTCTGGTGGACCATATGCCTCTGGATCAAACCAAACAATTACCATCAACGCACCTTCAAATCCGCCTTATACTTTCAACTTAGAAACACAAGGTGCATTTAATTCAAATGTGGCAGGATATAACATTTTCTGTGGAAGCACCTCAATTAGTGGGGGCTTGGCAATCCTTACTGGCGGACAAACAATTGCTGTGCCAATTTCAGGTTGTCCAGGGTCAATTCCTACCACACTTTCTTGGTCTCCTGGAGCAACTTTAAGTAGCACCACCGTTGCAAATCCAACCGCAAGTCCGACTTCTACTACAACTTATACACTTACAGCAACAGCTAATGGATGTACTTCTAACGACGATGTAGTAGTCAATGTGGTTCCGGGTCCGACAGTCACTGTAAACAATACCACAATTTGTGGTGGTCAATCTGCAACACTAACCGCAACGCCTTCAGCTGCAGGTGGCACCTATTTGTGGTCTCCTGGGGGTGCCACGACACAAACAATCACTGTTAGTCCAACTTCGACAACTACCTATACAGTTACTTACTCAAATGGCTCATGTTCTAGCGCTCCAGCGTCAGGAGTGGTGACCGTTTCTGCATCACCAACATTAAGTGTTAACTCGAGTACGATTTGTCCAGGATCATCCGCAATATTAACAGCAACGGCGAGTCCAAGCGGTGGAACGTTCCTCTGGTCACCAAATGGCGAAACAACGCAAACACTAAGTGTTTCACCCGCTTCAACCACTACGTATTCCGTTGCTTATAGCTTAAACGGATGCAGTTCTTCCACGGCAACTGGTACCGTAACTGTTTCGAATGTTGTTGATTGGGCAAATATTCAATCTCCAGGATCTTCTTCAATTTGTCAAGGTCAAACTTTGACAATTTATGGTCAAGTATTTGAGGCTGGAGTAACACCTCCAGTAGGACAAGGCGCTGGGATTACGGTTCAATTTGCGTACAACACAAGTAATACAAATCCAGCATCTTGGCCAAGCACGAGTTGGACAACTGCTAGCTTTAATCCAGCTGGAACGAGCGTAAATAACGATGAATACTCTGGAATCATTCCTGCATTGAGTCAAGGGACATATTATTATGCCTTTAGTTACACCATGAATGGATGTACTAACTATGGAGGATACAGTGCGTCAGGTGGTGGTTTCTGGGATGGTACTACAAATGTCAATGGCACCTTGATTGTTAATCCGAACCTAAGCCCGACGTTTAATCCAATTGCAGCTATTTGTGCTGGATCGGCGATTAATGCATTGCCGACAACTTCTTTAAATTCGATTGCTGGTAGTTGGTCTCCTGCTTTGAATAATCAAACTACAACAACGTATACATTTACACCGGCAGTTGGAGTCTGCGCAACTACCACAACTCTTACGTTAACGGTTAATCCATTGCCAAGCGCTGCCATCACTGCTCCTGCGACCACTGTTTTAACCTGTGCAACTCCTTCCATCACCTTAACAGCAACAGGCGGTGGGACTTATTCTTGGTCCAATGGAACAGCAGTCGTTGGGACCACTGCGACACTGAATGTAACAACTCCAGGAACGTATACAGTAACAGTAACTTCAGCAAGTGGATGTGTTGCAACAGCTTCGCAAATCATTACACAAAACATCAGCCTTCCTAGTGTAGCAATTACCCCACCGCTGACAAGCATATTAACATGTACCACCACCACCATTAACTTAACGGCTACGGGCGGAGGAACTTATTCATGGTCGAATGGAACAACCAATGTTGGGAGCACCGCAAGTATCAATGTCACTGCACCTGGAGTTTATACAGTAACCGTAACGGGTGCAAACGGGTGTACAGGAACTGCCAATTCAAACATTACACAAGATATTGTTGCCCCTACTACATCAATTGTATCTTTAGCCAATACAACCGTATTAGATTGTAATATCAATGTGATCACATTAGCTGCTTCAGGAGCAGGAGGATGGGTCAGTTCTTCATGGTCAAATGGGACAACAGTAATAACCACGAATAACAATATAAGCGTAAGCACTCCGGGTACATATACAGTGAGTGTAACTGGAACAAATGGCTGCATTGGAACAGCAACACAAGTAATTACTCAAAATATCACACAGCCGAATGCTCTGATTACAAATCCTTTAACTACTATTCTTACTTGTTCAACTCCAACAATCAGCCTCACTGGAACAGGTGGAGGCACATACTCATGGATGGATGGAAATGGAGTAATCGGAACAAATGCGACAATAAACATTACAACTGCAAATACATATACCCTAATCGTTACTGGCGCAAATGGTTGCGATGCTACATCAAGTATTACAATTACAGACAACTTTTTGGCTCCGATTGTAAGTGTCACTGCGAGTAATACAGTGCTTTCTTGTACTAACACTAGTATCACGTTAGTGGCTTCTGGAGGAGGGTCTTATTCATGGATAGGAGGAAGTACATCCTCAAGTTTAACCGTGACAAGTCCCGGAACTTATACCGTTACCGTAACTGGTCCAAATGGATGTACAGCTAGTTCGAGTCAGGTAATTACTCAAAGTATTACCCCTCCGACGGTCAATGTTACTACGAGTAACAATGGATTGTTAACTTGCGCTGTCACTAGCATCACATTGACAGCAACTGGAGGTGGGACGTACCTATGGAGTAACGGTAGTACAAATGCGGTAATTTCTGTTTCCACACCTGGGACTTATTCTGTCACAGTAACCGGAGCTAATGGATGTTCTACTACAGCTAATTCAGTTGTTACGCAAAACATTCTGCCGCCAACTGCCGCCATTGCAACACCAAGCACAACTGTCCTAACATGTACTGCTTCAAGTATTGGATTGACAGCTTCAGGAGGTTCTTCTTATGCTTGGTCAAATGGAACAACAACTATTGGAAACAGTGCAACATTAAGTGTCACACTTCCTGGAACGTATACGGTCACGGTAACTGGAAGTAATGGTTGTACTGCAACAGTAAGTCAAACGATTACGCAAAATAGTGTCGCTCCTCCAGCCGCAATTAATTCTCTTGCCACAACGGTATTGACATGTACAACTCCTTCAATAACTGTTACTGCAACGGG
This sequence comes from uncultured Flavobacteriales bacterium, assembly GCA_903879765.1. Classification (GTDB taxonomy): domain Bacteria; phylum Bacteroidota; class Bacteroidia; order Flavobacteriales_D; family Crocinitomicaceae; genus UBA952. Next base: position 8,460 of record CAIRMS010000377.1, on the reverse strand, counting down.
AGGAGGAACTTACTCATGGTCAAATGGCACTGCTATTGTTGGGACAAATGCCTCTATAAACATTACAAATCCTGGAACATACACGGTAACGGTAACTGCGCCAAACGGCTGTACAGCAACAGCATCGCAAGTGATTACACAAAATAATACGGCACCAGCATTGTCTATAACTGCGCCAATTTCAACTGTGCTGACATGCACGACAACAAGTATTTCTTTAACAGCGAATGGTGTTGGAACCATCTCTTGGACGAATCCTTCCATCATTAGTGTGAATCCGACTATTTCAGTTACAAATCCTGGTGTGTACACCGTTACGCTAACAGCTGCAAATGGTTGTACGGCTAGTCTTAGTCAAACAATTACACAAAATACGGCTACGCCTGCGGCTGCAATTACTACTCCGTCAACGACCGTAATAACTTGTACAACCACAAGTATCTCCTTGACAGCTACCGGAGGGGGGACTTATTCTTGGTCTAATGGAACTGCCGTTGTTGGAACGAGTGATACACTCGTAGTAACAACTCCTGGAACATATACAGTAACAGTGACGGGAACCAATGGCTGTACAGCAACCGCTGCCACTACAATTACTCAAAACACCATTTCTCCAACAGCAGGGATTAATGTTCCGAATACTACAATATTAACCTGTACAACGACCAGTATTCCATTAACTGCTACTGGTGGTGGATCCTATACTTGGTATAGTGGAACTGCAACTATTGGAAATACTTCTACATTAACGGTCACGAATCCAGGATTCTATACTGTTGTCGTTACCTCTCCCAATGGTTGTAATTCACTGACCAATATTGTGATCACTCAGGATATAGTTGCACCGGTTGCCTCTATTACAAACAATACCAATTCATCAGTGCTCGATTGTAATACCACACAGATTTCCTTAACAGGAGTTGGCGGGACAAATGCTTCTTGGAGTAACGGGACGACTGTTGTTTCCAGTGTTGCCAACTTAAACGTCACCTCAGCTGGAACCTATACTTACACGGGAACAAATGCCAATGGTTGTTTGGACACGGAAAGCATTACCATTACATTTACACCTAATACGACTCCAACATTCTCTCAAATTGCTGCCATTTGTACAAATGGCTCGTTCAGCTTACCAACAACATCAACAAATAATGTGGCAGGAACATGGAGCCCATCGCCTAATTATGTATCCACAACGACGTATACTTTCCAGCCTAATGCAGGAGTTTGTGCCAACACGGCAAGTATGACGATTACGGTAAATCCTTATCCTGTTGTAAGTGTTCAAAACGATACGATTTGTATTGGACAGAGTACAACGATTAACTCAACTGTAAATCTTGCAGGGGGAAGTTATGCTTGGCTGCCAACGAATTCGGTAACTTCTAACATAACTGTAACTCCGCTTTCAACATCCTATTTTCAGGTAATTTACACATTGAATGGTTGTTCCGATACAAGTATATCAGAAATTTATGTAAATCCTATTTCTATCCCTGTTACAGCAAATCAAACTATTTGTAATGGTCAAATAGCCCAATTAATTGCAACAGCTCCACTTCCAGGAGGAACATTTATTTGGTCAAACGGTGTGTCAAATGATTCCATTCAAGTGAGTCCTTCCGCAACGACAAACTATTCTGTCGCCTATAATTTAAATGGATGTGTTAGTCCATTAGTAAATTCAACTGTTACAGTTAATCCTGTTCCAACATTAGGGGTAAATAACAGTACTATTTGTGCAGGAAATACTGCAACAATTACTGCTATTCCAAATTTACTCGGAGGAACATTTTATTGGGGTAGTCCAGGAGTTGTTGGTCCGTCAAGTCAGACCTTCACGCCATCAAACGATGCAACAATAACTGTATATTACGTGTTAAATGGTTGTTCTAGTGCTTTAGCTACTAGTGCTATCACTGTAAATCCACTTCCAATCGCCACATTTAGTGCTTCTGTTACGCAAGGATGTGCGCCATTATCAGTGACCTTGACAGCTGACGACGCAAGTAATGCGACATATTCATGGTCGACAAGTAACGCGATGACGGGGACTGGTTCTCAAACGAATTTACAATTTCAAATGAACGGTGGATTTGACGTATCCTTAACAACCACATTAAACGGTTGTAGCGTTACAGAAACCCTTTCGAACTACATTCAGGTGGACAATTATCCAATTGCAGCATTTGAACCTTCGTCTGATCAATTTACAGAGCCAAATCAAACCTTGAGTTTTATGAATAACAGTTTAGGTGCTACTACCTATACATGGGATTTTGGAGATGGAGGAACATCTTCAGAAGAAAGTCCTATCCATACTTTCGGAGGAAATGAACTTGGTACTACGATTGTTTTAACTGCATTTTCAAATTTAGGTTGTGCAGACACATCGCAGTTTTTCATTGGTTATGATCCAGGATTGGTGTATTATATTCCAAATTCATTCACACCAGATGGAGATATGAATAACCAAGTGTTTACTCCCATCTTAACGAGTGGAATTGATATTTATAATTACACCATGTATATTTTCAATCGCTGGGGCGAAATCATCTTTGAAAGTAATGATCCTAGCATTGGATGGGATGGTTCTTACGGTATTGAAGGAAAAGATGCGGAAGTTGGTGTATATACCTATCAAATCTTCATTAAAATACCTACTTTTGACGAGCGAAAAATGATCCTCGGACACGTTAATTTAATTAGATAAAAGTGAAAATTAAGCAACTATTATTACTCAGTATTATCCTTTGGAGCATGTCGCCAGTCCTTTCTCAAGGAACTCCAATTAGCGTTGGTGGACAAGTGGCAACATTCACAAGTATGATTCGAGGATATCATTTCACTGCGCCAACGACTTTTACCATTTGTGGATTATACGTTCCGCCTGAAGCCAATGCAGCAGGCACTCAAACCATTCGCGTGGTTCGATTTACGGCTGGTCCGCCACCTGCATTTGCAGGAAATACGAATAGTTTTATTCAATTATTCACTATTACAAATGCCCCGGCAGCTGGTGTCATACCATGTAATATCCCCGTAGCGAGCGGTGATATCATTGGTGTCTATGGAGCTCGTGGTGCGAACTGTGTAAACAGTTACGGTCCGGCTAATTTTGTCACAAGCATTAACGGATTCAATACGACCTTACAACGAAGCGGGATGCAGTCTTGTCCAGCAGGAACCGGTGCGCCAATGGCTAACATCTGGTCTGAGGTAAATTACAATATTGGACGTATTCAAATGTACATCAACTGCTGTCAGACACCTACGATTACAGCAGGTTCTAATAGTCCAATTTGTGCTGGACAACCATTGAATTTAACCACTACGGCAAATCCGGCCGGTGCTTACACCTATGCTTGGACTGGTCCAAACGGATTTACCTCTTTGATTCAAAACCCGACCATTGCCACACCAACCTTGGCTGCAGCAGGAAACTACACGGTAGTTGTTACTATTCCAAACTGTGGTACAGCAAATGGCACGACTTCCGTTGTTGTCAATCCTGGGCCTACGATTACGGTTCCGCCTATTACGATTTGTCAAGGTGGGTCTGGAACGTTAACGGCAAGTTCATCCACAGCAGGTGGAACATGGACATGGTCACTAGGTGGTAATATTTTAGGCAGTGGGTCAACGTTGTCAGTCAATCCAACAACAAGTACTACCTACACCGTTGAATACAACGCAAACGGATGTACGAGTACAAGCACTGTTCTTGTAACCGTTGAGCCAACACCACAACCGCAAGTAGTGAACGATAGTATTTGTCTTGGTCAAACGGGAGCATTGTTTGTTTCAAATGTTTCTGCTGGTGGAACATACCTATGGTCTACTGGAGCAACAACGGCATCCTTAAGTGCTGCACCAACAGCGAATACCACCTATTCAGTGGTTTTTACAAGTTCTAATGGATGTGTTGCACCGAGTGTATCAGCAGACATTATTGTTAAACCAAATCCAGTTGTTTCTGTAGTCAATGACACCATTTGTATTGGTTCAAGTACCACGTTAAGTAGCTCGGTAGACTTACCTGGAGGAACATATACGTGGTCACCTCTGCCATCTTCAAGCAACTCCATCACAGTTACTCCAAATAGTACTTCAACTTACACGGTGATATATAACTTACAAGGGTGTACGGATACTGCCAGTGCAACGGTTTTGGTAAATCCAATTCCTGTTGCATCCACTTCGAATACAACCATTTGTTTTGGGGATATTGCAACCTTGAATGCTAGCGCGAATTTGCCAAATGGAAGCTACTTATGGTCGACGAGTGAAACCACAAGTTCGATTCAAGTTAGTCCAGGGACAACCACTACCTATTCAGTAGCATATACCCTAAACAATTGTACAAGTCCTAGTGTGAATGCTATTGTTACTGTGAATCCGATTCCGGTTGTCACCTTATCAAGTGCGACCATTTGTGATGGCGACAACGTTACACTCACCGCAACACCTAATCTCACCGGGGGAAGTTACACTTGGGGCCCAACAAACAATCCTGGAGGCGCAAGTCAAACTTTGAGTCCATCTAATGACACAACCTTAACCGTGATTTATACGCTGCTGAATTGTCCTAGTTTACCTGCATCAGGAACGGTTACAGTGAATCCATTGCCAATCGTAACCTTCACTTCAGACATTGTAGAAGGATGTGCGCCACTCGCAGTAAATTTCACAGCTACGGACCAAACGAACGCAAGTTACACTTGGACAACAAGCAATGCCTTAACAGGAACAGGATTGTCCACAACAATTGTTTTCCCAACAGGAGGTACCTTTGATGTTACGTTGGCGGCTACCACGGTAAACGGTTGTTTTGCTTCAAATTCAATGGCCAATTACATCTATGTGGAAGATTTACCTATCGCTGATTTCGAATCACCGATCAGTATTTTTACGAATGAAGCGCAGTATGTTCAATTCAGCAACTTCTCTACTGGGGCAACAAACTATGTTTGGAATTTCGGTGACGGACAAATGTCCACAGAAGTAGAACCCTCGCACATTTTCCAAAGTACGATGAACGGTTATACGATCAACTTAATCGCTTTAACAGACCTCGACTGTTTGGATAGTATGTCTATTTCGATTGGATATCAATATAACGAGCTCTATTACATACCAAATAGTTTCACGCCAGATGGAGATCAAAATAACCAGATTTTCTTGCCAATATTCTACTCTGGTTATGATCCGTTAAACTTTGAAATGCAGATTTATAACCGATGGGGAGAAGTTGTTTTTGAAACAAGAAATGTATTATTCGGATGGGACGGATCTGTCGGTTTAGAGGGATTAGATGCACAAGAAGGTGTTTATACCTATCGAATCATCTTTAAGAATCCAGATTTAGATGAACGTGTAGAAGTTACAGGTACAGTCAACTTAATCAGATAAGCAACTGTCATAAGTAAAACAGGGGCATCGATATGCATCGTATTTTTTTTTCAAACTTACTGTTTTCGCTTCTGCTCAATTTATTGATCAAGCCAATTGCCATATTTGGCATCGATGCACAGGTTCAAAATGTTGTAGGACTCGACCAATACGGTTTGTATTTTTCATTATTGAGTTTGTCGTTAATTCTAAATATCCTAATGGACTTAGGGATTAATAATTATGTGATTAAAACTGTAGCGAAAAATCAAGTCGAGGCTAAAGCACAAATCAGTAGTATTCTTATCCTGAGGCTTGTCCTCTTTCTATTTTACATCGGAATTCTCTTTACATCCGCATTTTTATTAGGCTATGACTCCATGGCGATGAAACTGCTCTTCTTTTTGGGATTAAATCAATTATTCATTGTTTTCATTGCATATTTCCGGGGATTTTTTTCAGGCTTGCAACACTATAAACTCGACTCCTTTTTCTCCGTTTTTGACCGGATCATTCTAATTATCACTGCGGGATCTGTATTATTATTCAACACGGGTTATCAAATGAGTATCCCCTTGTACATTCAATTACAGACATTCGGTTATTTCCTGACATTTATTTTGGGGTTTGCTTTCTTTAAACGAATCGTTGGAAAGATTCACTGGCAAATCGATTTACAGCATTTTAAATCCGTGCTTAAAAAAAGTTTGCCTTTTGCATTACTAATCATTCTGATGTCCATTTATACTCGGATTGATGGGATACTTTTACATGAGTTAGGGACAAATGGCGATATGGAGGCTGGAATCTATGCTAAAGGATTTCGACTGCTTGATGCGCTGTATATGTTTGGAATGATCTTCGCTGGTTTATTATTTCCCATGTTTTCGAATGTGCTGCAAGAATCCATTCAAAAAGTTCGTGAATTAGTATTGATTTCGGCCAATTTCCTCATGAGTGGCGTCCTTGTGATTGTTTTTATTTTCATTTTTCATTCGGAATCGATCCTTCGACTAATCTATACCTCTGACGCGGGAGCCATCACGCCTTTTAGTTGGTTAATGTTAAGTTTCATTGGAATCGCCATGAATTTTGTTTTTGGAACATTGCTCACGGCAAATGGGAATTTAAAAGAATTAAACATCATTTCAGCTATTGGCGTGGTGATCAATATCAGTCTAAACATCTTTCTTATTCCTAAATATGGTGCTGCTGGAGCGGGATTTACGGCCTTTATTACCCAGATGGCTATGTCTATCACACAATTCATTTTGTGTGTTCGGTATTTCCAGTTAACGATTGGAATACTTAAAATTGGAAAATGGCTTCTTTTTATATTTAGTTTCATCAGTGTCGCTTTTATCTTCCATTTTGCACTCATGAATTTAGAGGACCAAAATTTATTGACTGATTCATCCATGCTTTTTGGACTGATTTTAGTTGTCGAATTACTGCTTGGATTGATTCTCATGTTTATTTTTAAGTTCATCGAACTTAAACCGTTAAAAAATCTCTTTTTATCCCGCTCTTAATTCAAATATTTTTTGAATTTCGGAGTTATTGTCATAGCTTGCGGCAAAAATCATAACTTCGCGGAGCTAAATAGGATATGACACAATTAAATTTACAACAAGAACGTTTCGGTTTAATCCAATTTATTTGGAAAAACAAAAAGCCGATAATCATCATTACAAGTTTTGCGGCCATTGTTTCCATCGTGGTTTCATTTTTAATTACACCGATGTATTTATCATCCGCAATCGTTTTCCCTGCCGCTTCAGGAAACGTTTCCTTCGATGCGCAGCGAAATGTTAAGGCTGCTGCTATGGACTTTGGAGAAGAGGAGCAGGCAGAGCAATTAGTACAAATTTTACAATCATCTAGAATCAAAGATCGCATTGTAAAGAAGTATGATTTATTAGCGGATTACGATATTTCAGAAAATGATCCTAACAAAAACTACAAATTAAACAAAGCCTACTACGGTAACTTCACGTTTAATCGTACGCGCTTTGGTTCCATTCAAATAGATGTGTTAGACAAAGACCCAAAGAAGGCTGCTGACATGGCAAATGACATCGTTGATTTGATTGATACCGTGAAAAATGAAATGATTCGCGAACGAACTATCCCCGCTTTTGAAATCAACTTGCGTAAGAAAAAGCAAATGGAACATGAACGCGACTCTTTGCTAACACGTTTAGAGGAATTAGCGCAATTAGGCGTACTTCCGAATGATGTGCGCGCAACCTTGTACCAAGCCTTGGTGGATTCAAAAAGTCCTGCTGAAAAAACAGAAATTCAACGTAAAATTGACATCAACACAAAATACGGTTCCGTATATGATGGACTGGAATACCAACGCAATGAGAAAATCGTAAAAATTGAAGATTTCCGAGTTTCATACGAACAAGCAGAATCCGATGCAAATGCGAAATTCAATCATAAATTCGTGGTGGAAAAAGCCGTAGTTGCTGACCGCAAAGAAAAACCGAAGCGCATGATCATCGTATTGGTTTCAACCATTGGCGGATTCATTTTTGGACTTTTCTTTTTACTCATTCAACAGCGCATAAAAGAGTTAAAATTGAACGAAGCGTAAATCTTGAAAAAAACAGTCGTTTATAGCATCGTAGGTTTTGTTTTATCCCTTGTTTTTGCACTATTCATTTGGGATGACCAATCATATCTAAGTCTTTTTCCAGTTGGACTTATAGCCATCTATTTCGCGCTTTTTCAGACGGAAAAACTCTTTATTGCGATTGCCTTTTTCACTCCGTTGTCGATAAACATTGAAGAATTCAATTCGAGTTTTGGACTTTTTCTACCCAGTGAACCCTTATTATTTGGACTGATGTTGTGGTTATCGGCTTTGCAGATTCACAAACCTTTCATGCCTAAACATTTATGGAAGGAACCCATTTTATTTTCAGTCGGTGTATTTGTAACTTGGATTTTTATTAGTTCCATTACGAGTTCTCATCCCACGGTGTCCTTTAAGTTTTTACTGGCGAAACTCTGGTTTATAGTTCCCGTTTTATTCTTTGGAATTCACTTTTTTCAAAAAGA
>CAIRMS010000376.1 GCA_903879765.1 uncultured Flavobacteriales bacterium | reverse complement strand
TTTGAGCTAATTTATCAAATTTAGTGAGGTCATACGGATAAAAAAAATAAATGTTATAAAACAAAAGGATAACCTTATTTTACCCTATTTTTAATAACATGTTTTCAATATATAATATACTTTCCCTGTATGTGATTAATAATTATTTTTGATCATCTCATTTTCCATTGAAGGCTTTGATTCATTCGATTTTTTTTTAAATTCACTTTATTATTACCTTTATCCTCACACTTTTTATTAATGAACGAAAACTGTCCGATCCCCCAACCTAACAATCCCTTGCACGGAGTCAAACTAGCAAACATAGTAGAAGAATTGGTGGAGAATTATGGTTGGGAGCATTTAGCATTTAAAGTGAACATCAACTGCTTCAAACACGATCCATCTGTTAAATCGAGTTTGGTATTTCTTCGCAGAACACCATGGGCACGTGAAAAAGTAGAGCAACTCTACCTACACCATTTGAAAAAAATAAAGTAAACTATTTCTGACGCAAGTTTCTTTCTGCGAACAACCATTAAATTGTGAACTTTTTTAGGTTCTTCGTGTTAGTAAACAAACATTCATTCCATGCGAAAATCAGGTTATGTATTCACTCCATTCGAAGCACCAAATCAAACTCCATTCGAGAAACTGTTTGATGTTTTTAGTGAATTAATCACACATACTTCTGGAGATGTCGATGAAGCCCTTGATTGGCTTAACATCCTCGATAAAGAATACAAGCTCACCACGGAAGATTATACCATGGAAGATTTCATCGAGGACCTTAAGAAAAAAGGGTATTTACGAGAAGAAATCCAACCCGATGGAAATGGACAACTGTCCATCACTGCAAAAACAGAACGTGTCCTTCGTAAAAATGCCATGGACCAAATTTTTGGGAGTATCCGAAAAAATGGTGTCGGAAATCATAAATCGAAAAAAAGTGGACAAGGTGACGAATCCACTGGAGAGTTTCGCGATTTTCAATTTGGCGATTCCTTCGAGAATATTTCCATTACCGAAAGTTTAAAAAACGCACAAATCAATCACGGTGCAGGTGAATTTAGACTGACAGAGCAAGATTTGGTCGTTGAAGACACCCACCATAAATCGCAAATGAGTACGGTTTTGATGATTGACATCAGTCACAGCATGATTTTATACGGTGAAGATCGCATTACTCCCGCGAAAAAAGTGGCGATGGCCCTTGCTGAATTGATTACCACATCCTATCCAAAAGACACATTGGACGTAATCGTTTTCGGTAACGACGCTTGGCCAATCAAAATCAAGGACCTCCCCTATTTAAATGTTGGACCATACCATACAAATACCGTTGCCGGACTTGAATTAGCAATGGATATCCTCCGTAGGAAACGAAACACAAACAAGCAAATTTTCATGATTACAGATGGAAAACCAAGTTGCTTGCGCATGCCTGACGGACAATATTATAAGAATAGCAATGGACTAGATCAAATGATCGTCGAGAAATGCTACACGATGGCCGCTCAAGCCAGAAAGATGCACATTCCAATTACGACCTTCATGATTGCTCAAGATCCTTATCTGCAATCCTTTGTTGAGCAATTTACAGCATCAAACAAAGGAAAAGCCTTTTTCACCGGTTTGAAAGGACTTGGTGAAATGATTTTTCACGATTACGAGACCAATAGAAAAAAACGAATTAACTAAACAAAAAATGAACACATCAATCTCCACATTTGGCGCCTTGAAAGCCGCTGGATATCAATCGAAAAGCATTAAAACAGAATTAAGAGACAACTTAATTACTGCACTGAAAGAAGGGAAAGAGACTTTTCCAGGTATGCACGGTTATGAAAATACGGTGATTCCTCAGTTGGAACGAGCGATTTTATCCAAGCACAACATCAATTTATTGGGACTTCGTGGACAAGGAAAAACACGTATTGCGCGCTTGATGGTCAATTTATTAGACGAATACATTCCATACGTGACGGGAAGCGAAATGAACGATGATCCTTTTCAACCGATCAGTCGTTTTGCAAGAGACTTGGTTGCTGAACACGGAGATAACACACCCATTTCTTGGTTGCACCGATCGGAACGATTTTTTGAGAAACTCGCAACTCCAGACGTAACGATTGCCGATTTAATTGGGGACATCGATCCAATAAAAGCTGCGAACCTAAAATTAAGCTACGCGGATGAGCGTGTGATCCATTTCGGAATGATTCCAAGAGCGAATCGTTGTTTATTTGTCATCAATGAGTTGCCGGATTTACAAGCGCGTATTCAAGTTGCTTTGTTCAACATCCTAGAAGAAGGCGATGTTCAAATTCGTGGTTTCAAATTGCGTTTGCCATTAGATTTGCAATTCGTATTTACGGCCAATCCAGAAGATTATACCAATCGTGGAAGCATCGTAACGCCATTGAAAGACCGAATTGGTTCACAAATTCTCACACATTACTCTGCGGACATTCAAACAGCGAAGAAAATCACCCAGCAAGAATCAGAAAAACTGGACAACCGCACATGTCATGTACATGTTCCTGAATTGGCAAAAGATATCTTGGAACAAATTGCCTTTGAAGCGCGTGAAAGCGAATACATCGATCACAAAAGTGGCGTGAGTGCACGTATGAGCATCACTGCATACGAGAATTTAATCAGTACGGCAGAACGTCGCGCATTGATGAACAACGAAAAAGAAACGACGATCCGTTACAGTGACCTGATTGGAATGATTCCATCCATTACAGGAAAAATGGAACTTGTCTACGAAGGTGAACAAGAAGGAACGAATTTCGTTGCACAACACTTAATCAGCGAGGCGACGAAAACCTTGTTTCTCCAATATTTCCCTAAAGTGGAAAAACTGAAAAAACAGGATCAAGAAACACCGTACGACGAAGTACTGAAATGGTTCTTTGAAGCGGATGCCTTTGAATTATCAGATGAAGCAAACGAAGAAACCTACGAATCGGCACTTTTGTCCATTAAACCGTTGGACATGCTCTTACATAAGTATCAACCGAAAGTCGCTTCGATTGACGTTCCTTTTATAATGGAATTCATTCTATGGGCTTTGGTTGAGTTCAAACAATTATCTAAGAAACGAACAACTGACGGACTTTCATTCAATGATGCGTATGATAGTTTGTTGAGTGGGTTTTAAGTAGTTACTTTCTACATCGAATCTTACAATCGATGAATATTTAATGGACTTGCGAAATTCACAAATCACCCTGTGATTATTGCAAGATTCAATTTCACAAAAACTTTTTTGCCACTTATTTTTGTTTCATTCAAAAGCAAATCAAGTGATGAAAAAAGCAATTCTTTTTAGTTTCTTAGTTTTAAACCTTGTTCCATACGCTCAGTCCAATCCACGATCGATTTACAAAAATGGTTTTGGAATTCAATTAGGTGGTCCTACAGTACTATTATCTGTAAGTTACAATCATTTTTGGACAGCAAACATAAACGGAGAGGTCGGACTTGGAATTCTTGGGGCATATACTGGTGCGAAATACTATTTTGGCAAGGAATATCAAAAACAACTTGCAGCACCGTACATAGGTGCAACCATTGCCATCATTCCACCCTTTTTCTCAAAAGGATTTCAACGGGTTATTTACATTCCTTTAGGGGTCCAATTAATGTCCAGAACTGGTTTTCATTTTTCATTCGAAATTGCCCCTTTATTCCTAAAGGATTACGGTGAAATACCAGGATTGATGAACGATGTTATACTATTCGGCGGATTGAAAATTGGTAAGAATTTTAGATGATTTTAAGGTTGGTGATGGATTGTGATGAGTCGCTTTCCTAGTGATTTGTTCATCGCAAGCTAAAACCCAAACTGCGGCGCAGTTTACGGGTATTTTTGTTTTTGTGCGCTTATCAAAATGAATTTTGATCGGCAGGATTACGCTGACGCGTTTTCCTAAGGATTTGGAGGAGTTGATGGAATTAACCCTAACCGTTTAAAAAATAAAGTAAACATTAAATATGTTTATTTTTATCGTCTGCGTAAATTTGTTCATATTTTTTTCTAATAATTAATTTTCAAATAAAAACATTACTTTTAATAAACATTATAAAGCACTATACAAAAGCTTCTTAAAGGTTAACAGTTTTGTGCTTTGAAACATTATCGAAAGTTTTAAATCTACAAATACCTTTCCCGTGAGAATAAAAACGCTTTTACTTTCCTTATTACTTTGTTTAACCGCAAAGGCTCAATTAATGACCGATAACTATGAGATTTCTCGTTCAATTGGTTATAAACAGAATGATTTTCTCGATTTGAATACCGACGGAATTCTCGATATGGTAACACTTGGTCTTGATGATTTGGCTTATTACAAAGGAAATGGAAATGGAACTTACGGAATGAAGCAACTCATTCGTGACACACTTTGTGTGGGAATGGCACAAGCCCTGAATTTTGATTACGCTGACTTTAATCTTGACGGCAAAGTAGATTTGGTTGTGGCCACAGGTGTTTCCAATGCCGTTGAAGTCTACATGAACAACGGTGCCGGATTCAATAAAGTTGTGATCCAGAACGTCGGAACTTACTTGCAAAGTGTATTCTGCCTTGACATGACTGGTGATGGTTTAGAAGATGTACTGACAGGACATTACAGCGGACAGGGAGCCATTCCTGAGTGGATTCGAATCTACGTGAATCAAGGAGGAGGAAACTTTTCAAGTGGAACCACTTTGGTGAACAATATCACCGTTAATGACATTTTCAAGTTGAAAGACATGGACAACGACGGAGACGAGGATATCGTGAAAAGAGGTACAGGAATAAATACCTCAATTACCATAATTAAAAATACAGGTACTTCTTTCACGAATGGCATTTACTATACAACCAATGGGAAAACATTTACGGAATTCGATTTTCTAGATGTTGACAACGATGGTTTTCAAGACATCGTGATTCCTTTCTACAATACACCCACATCTATCCATTGGTGGAAAAATATGGGGAATGCCAATACTTTGACCGGCTATGATATCACTGTTCCTACTCGTGCAAATAGTGTAGACATCACTACCAAAGATATTGATCAAGATAACATTGCGGATGTCGTGATGACAACAGCAAACATTGTATATTGGTACAAAAACACATCCGGAACCTTTCAATTAATGAATACCCTCACAACTGGATTATATAATGATTACATGTCTCTTGAAATCGATTATCTAAACGGAGATACATTGCCTGATCTCAGCGTATTAGATGAATATGGATCATCTGTTCACCTGAACACCGGGGCAGTCCAATTTACAACTGGAGATAGGATTACACAAATGCCAAAAGACCCTATGTTTGTTGATATAAAAGACATTGATAACGATGGATTTAAGGATATAATCTATTCTACTGGCTTTGGCCCTTCCTATATTAAGGACATCGTTTGGCATAAATCGGACGGGAATAATCATTTCAATGAAGAAACAGTGATTCTTCGCAATTTCATTGATATTATGGGTTATGAAGTGGAGGATGTGGACAATGATGGTGACAATGACATCGTTCTGGGTTGTGCGAGTTGCAGCATCAATTCAATGACTTACACGAATCGCCTACTTGTAATGAAAAATAATGGATCGGGCAGTTTTACAACAGTATCAAATTTGGGCGCCATCAAGGCGCAATTTATTCAAGTGGCGGACATTGATAATGACTTAGACAAGGATATTGTGGTTGTGAGTTCCAGTGTTTCAGGTTTTTATACCGTTAAGATATTTTGGAGCGTTGGCACGGGCTACACAGAACAAACCATCTACAACGGGACAGCAAGTAAGGAAGATGTGTTTGTAGCAGATATGAATGGTGATTCAAAAAAGGATTTAGTGATTAAATCTAGTATGAGTAATGGCAACTCAGGCTTTATGATCTGGTTCAACAATGGATCAAATGGATTTCCAACTGGAACATCATATGCAAGGAACAATTTTCGTATAAATGTTAATGATTTTGATAACGATGGAGACAACGATGTGATGAAATCGTACACCTTTGGAAGCAATTATGAAGGAATCATGTTGTTAAAGAACAACGGTGTCGGTATTTTTACTGATTCCGTTTCTCTAGAATATTTTGCTCCGGGTATTTCTAATTCCAAGTTCTTGTATCCTATCGATTACGATAATGATTTAGACCTAGACCTTTTTGCTTTGGAAAGTGATTCTATTTCCTATTTCGAAAATTTAGGAGGTGGAAATTTTGCAGCATCAATCGTGATTCAAACTGGGAACTGGCTAGTATCGGATCTCGCCGTGGGAAATATTGATGGAGAGGCTCTAAAAGAAATAGTCACCGCAAGTGAAGGACATGACCAAGTAATGACATTTAACTATGTTAACGTGGCTAACACGCCTGTTTTAACGATTCTCAACAATACCGTTTGCTTAGGTTCAACTGTACAAATCAATGTTAACAACAATACCGAACTGAATCAGAATACAACTTGGGCATTATTCGAGGGTGCCATAGGAACAACTCCAATTCAAACATCAACTACCGGAATTTTTAATGTGACTGTTGATTCAACAACAAACTTTTACATATGTGGATATGGTGGTGTTAATTACAATGGACCAAGTACAGCCACCTCTATCTTTGTCAATCAAACAATTTGGGAAGATAGCATATCAGCTTGCGGATCATATACTTGGGCAGTGAATGGGGCTACCTATACTTCTTCAGGTAATTATTCGGAAACCTTTACTTCGATTCAAGGGTGCGATTCAATCATGACTCTAAATCTCATAATCAATTCAATTGGCACGTCCGTTGAATCAACAACAACTTGCAATAATTATTATTGGCCGACCTCTGGTATTACGTATAATGTCTCTGGAAATTACAATGCAACGTTATCAGGAATGTATGGCTGTGATTCTATTGTAACACTGAATCTAACGATTAATCAACCCTCTTATGGAATAGATGTTGCGACAGCATGTGATAGCTTTACTTGGATTGATGGTATTAATTATACATCAAGCACAAGTAATCCTATATGGACAATGTCAAATTCGGCTGGATGTGACTCTATCATTTCTTTAGATTTAACGATCAATGCATCGACATCATCAACAATTATCGATTCTGCTCTTGATACTTACACACTGAATGGAATCGATTACACTGTTAGTGGTTCCTATGTTCAAACCATTCCGAATTCTAACGATTGTGACAGTACCATTTATTTAGATTTGTCAATTTCCTACACAGGAATAAACGAATTGTCAGTTGACGATGTATCGATATACCCGAATCCAAGCAATGGGGATTTGCTAATTGATTGGGATCAAACGATAATTAGCGTTCTGGAAATTAATCTACTTGATAACAATGGAAGAATTGTCAAAGACCTAAGCACGAAAAGTAAATATCATGATTTAAACTCTTTGGTTGGCGGTGTGTATTACATTAAAATTGTTTCCAATCAAGGAATTTCTTACAATAAGTGGGTTCGTTACTAGAAAAGAAGTTCGCTAGTTTTTTTTGTTTTTTTTACGCTTATCAAAATGAATTTTGAAAGGTAGGATTACGCTACCGCGTTTTCCTAAGGATTTGTTCATCACAAGCTAAAACCCAAAACAGCTGCGCAGTTTTCGCGTATTTTTGTTTTTACACGCTTATCAAAATGAATTTTGAACGCGCTAAAAACAAAAAACCCGGCACTTTCGTGCTGGGTTTTTGTTTGTGACCCCGGAGGGATTCTAACCCACAACCGCTGGAGCCGAAATCCAGTGCGCTATACAGTTGCGCCACGGAGCCTGATG
>CAIRMS010000375.1 GCA_903879765.1 uncultured Flavobacteriales bacterium | reverse complement strand
TGGCAACACGTCGGTTTTTGGTACCGAAGAGTCTAGGTTCGAGACCTAGTGGGTCAACAAAAAAAAAGAAAACTCTTGATAACATTACGTTTCAAGGGTTTTTTTTATTTCCGATTTTTTTCTTCCTCCTCATTGAAAACCCTCATCGTATGTTTAATCATCTGATAGATCTGCTCTGGATTCAATGCATTTGTATTGGTTACAGTGCTAAATTGATTGGTGAAACTAATACTACTAATCTTGTCAAAATCCCACAATCTGATTTTGCGAGAATAGATTTTCTTTTTCCCGGAATCGTAAGCTTTTAATTTAAACTTAACACTTGGATGTATATTGGAATATTGAACTCCAACTGCTCCAATGGTAGGTCCTTTGAAACCTTGAACTTTAATTTTTACCTTAACATACAGTTCTTGTTCATAGCTGTACATGGCTCTTTTTTTTGTCATTTTTGGGTAGCCACCAGCGAAGGTTCCAGTTTCTAAGGTTTTTCGTTGGGTTCCATCAGCTTTGATGTCATAAATAAATGTAGCGTTTTGAAAAAGTTGATTTTGAACTGTTTTTTGAATCTCAGCTTTTATGGAATCTTGTAAATTGGAAGGAAACCTAAAACTAGAGAAGGTATTCGCTGTTTGATTCCCTGCTGTAACCATAACAGAACTTGTCAGTGCTTTGTCTACCATTAGTCGAACTTTAAAAATGCCCGCTTGCCCATGGACAAGGTTTTGATTGAGTAGGGAGAATGCGCCGATAACCGTTATGAACAGAAACTTTTTCATAGAATGCTTTTTACCAAAGTTACAAAACGTATAGATTTTTCAAACAGTTAAAGTTCCTTAAATTCGGACAACTGATTATAACGTATCTTTGTAAAAAAAATTAAACATGAGTGAATCGCGCACAGACATTAGTGAACTAGGTGAATTTGGAATTATTAATCAACTGACGAAAGGAGTTGAATTAAAAAATCCCACATCTATTCTAGGCGTTGGAGATGATGCCGCTGTCATTGACGCGGGAAATGATGAGTTTATCCTTGTTTCCACGGATGCGTTAGTGGAAGGAATCCACTTTAACCTTATGTATATGCCCTTGAAACATTTAGGTTACAAGGCGGTTGCGGTGAATGTATCAGATATATGCGCCATGAATGGTAAAGCGGAACAAATTACCGTGGCGATAGCAGTATCTAATCGTTTTAGCCTGGAAGCATTGGAAGCATTGTATGCCGGTATAAAGTTGGCATGTACCGAATTTGAAGTTGATTTAGTGGGAGGCGATACAACGAGTTCAACAGCTGGTCTCATGATCACAATAACGGCAATTGGACGCGTGAAAAAAGAAGAAATCGTTTATCGATCTGGAGCGAAGGAGTTTGATTTACTCGTTGTTTCAGGTGATTTGGGTGGCGCTTATATGGGATTGCAATTGCTGGAACGCGAAAAAGATGTATTTAAATCCAATCCAGCCATTCAACCTGACCTTGATGGACATGATTACATCATGCAACGTCAATTAAAACCAGAAGCAAGAGTTGATGTAGTGAAATATTTAAAAGAACTCGGAGTAAAACCAACTTCAATGATTGATGTCTCTGATGGATTAGCAAGTGAGATCCTTCATTTGTGTAAATCCAGTAACGTTGGCTGTCACGTATATGATGAGAAAATCCCGATTGATGCGAAAACATCGATGGCTGCACTCGATTTTAATTTAGACCCAGGTACCTGTGCATTGAATGGGGGAGAAGATTACGAATTGTTGTTTACCATTAAGCAAAGCGATTTTGAAATCATTCAGTCAAATCCAAACTTTTCAATTATTGGACACATGACAAGTCCTGAAGACGGAACATATTTTGTAGATAGAAACGGATCAGCGATAACATTGACCGCTCAAGGATGGAAGCATTTTTAATTTCCTAGTCAATTCTTGGTAAATTGATTTGTGTTTTGTGTACTATCACGATCGTGAATTGTCCGTGAATCTGCGATTGAATTTTCTCTGCTTCAATAAGCGTCCTGAAATCCCCCACCATTAAATTAAAGTTCGGAGCCTCAAAAGTGACATACGTATCTATTTTTGGATACATTCCGATAAATCGGTTGCGGGCTTCATCTATTACGGACTTGTCTGAATCAAAACAAATTTGAAGGCGGTAACCACTCATTTGTTTCGTTGCTTTTTTTGTGATTTGCTGCTCAATTCTTTCATCAGCTTGGATGTTTATCTGCGCTTCAATGTGCCTTGGCATTAAACTAAATAAAACAAAAATAAGAGTGATACTTTTTGTTGTTTTCATGGCTCAAAAATAGTGATTTCTAACTACACATGAATTGAGCCTATTTAGAATGATTTTAAATTAGCGCCTTTTATCTATTTTTTGTCACGAAATTGTCATAAAATGCCTTGATTGAGCTAATTTTGTCACCGATAAAAAGCGGCTTGACCGCACTATTTTTAAGAGTGAATTAGTAGTTTATACATGGAAATATCTAGAATTCAGTTGCTTAATCGTTTAAAATCAGTAGCGTTCGTTACGTTAACGTTAGGCTTTGTTGGTTTGACCAACTTTTCAAAAGCTCAAGGAGAGGCACTTTTCAAATCAAAATGTGCTACGTGTCACCAAACCCATAAGAATAGCACTGGACCAAAATTGTTCCAAGTGCGAGACAAGTGGGCTGCTGGAAAAGCGAAGGAGGGGAGCATCATCAAATGGGTGAACAACTGGCAAAATGCTGTGGCTGCAGATCCGTATGCTGCTGAGGTTTCCAAATGGTCTCCAACAGCGATGTCTGCTTTCCCTGATTTAAAACCAGAGGAAATTATTTCAATTTTTGATTGGGTTGATGCGCAACCAGATCCTGCAATGGCAACCACCACTGGTGGACCAGCGGAACCAAATTCACCACTTACTCCAGAGGAGGAAGAAGGTTCAGTTGGCTGGATATGGATTGTAATGGGAGTTATATTTATCGTGGTGATTCTTGCGGTAGGTGGTGTTCGTCGTCAATTGAAAATCGCAACGTCTGATAATCCAGAGCACCAAGAGAAACTTACTTACGGAGAAGAGCTTCGCACAATTGCATGGAAATACAGATTATGGGTTGGACTTGGTTCACTTGTAACAGTGATTGCAGTAATCGTTGTCTTGTTCCAAGGATTGTACCGTATTAATGTGATGGAAGATTACCAGCCATCTCAACCAATTGCATTCCCACATGACCGTCACGCTGGTGTGAATGGCATTGACTGTAAATACTGCCACAATTCTGTGACAAAATCGAAATCAGCTGGAATTCCAACTGTAAACGTTTGTATGAACTGTCACAAACAAATCAATGGTGTTGATAAACCTTTCGAAGGAGAAATCCAGAAAATTTATGCAGCGGCTGGATGGGATGTTTCATCTGGAGCAGGAAAATATACTGGAAAAACTAAACCTATTGTTTGGAATAAAGTTCATGTACTTCCAGATCACGTTTACTTCAATCACTCTCAACACGTCGTTGTAGGTGGAGTGGATTGTAAACAATGTCACGGTGACATGAAAGTGATGAACGAAGCAGTGAAAGTTCAACCAGTTTCTGAATTAAATAAAATCGAAGGAAACGTTCAATTAACGAAACCTACATTAACAATGGGATGGTGTATTGAATGTCACGGTAAAAAAGACGTGAAAATCGGTGATGGTAAAAATGCTTACTATGATGAGATTCACCGTCGTTTGAAAAAAGACCCAGCACTTTATAAGAAGTATTACCAAGATGGTAAAGTGACTGTGAGTGAATTAGGAGGTTGGGAATGTGCGAAATGCCACTATTAATAAATTAATAATATTCTTGTCGAAGAAAAGACCATGGGAATGACTAGAAAATATTGGAAAGGACTTGAAGAATTAAAGGAGACTCCTGAATTCATTAAGCACAAAGAGCAAGAGTTTCCGAATCAACAAACCGTTGAGGAATTCTTATCTGACGAAAAATTAGCTGAAACTTCTACTGCTAGAAGAGATTTCCTTAAATTTTTAGGATTCTCGGTTGCTGCAGCAACGTTGGCGGCTTGTGAGGCTCCTGTTACAAAGGTTGTACCTTATGTGAATAAACCTGAAAATGTTACACCTGGTATGCCAACTTGGTATACGAGTACGTATTACGATGGGAATTCATATGCGAGTATTCTTGTTAAAACACGCGAGGCACGTCCAATCTTTATTAAAGGAAATAAAGACTTTGGATTTACCAAAGGCGGTGTGAATCCTCAAATTGTTGCATCCGTTTTAGGACTGTACGATAGCGAGCGTTTGAGCCAACCAACTGCGGGCGGAGCAAATGCTGCTTGGTCTTCTATTGACAAAGCAATTTCTTCTGCTGTGAAATCAGCGAAATCCGTAACCTTATTGACAAATACAGTAATCAGTCCTTCTATGAAGCGCGCGATTGCTGAAATGTCCGTTTCGTTAAATGGTGAAACAGGAAGTAAATTCCAACACATTCAATACGACGCCGTTTCTTACGCAGGTATGCGTGAAGCAAACATGTCGAACTTCGGAGCTAGAATGATTCCTAGTTACGATTTCTCTAAAGCAAAAACAATTGTATCGGTAGACGCAGACTTTTTAAATTCTTGGTTGTTATCTACTGAATATACTGGTCAATATGCGTTAACACGCAACCCAGATGCTGAATGGATGTCTAAGCACATTCAATTTGAAACAGTATTATCGGTAACAGGATCAAACGCGGATTACCGTGGAATGATTAAGCCATCTGAACAAGCGGCTGTTTTAGCTTACCTTATTAAAGGTTTAGGCGGGAACGCTGGTGTTGCTTCTGATTTGAATCCATCTGCGAAACTAGCAGCGGATCAAGCAATCAAAGCTCTTAAAAAATCGAAAAAAGAATCTTTAGTCGTTTCAGGTTCAAATAACATTGGTGTTCAACAGTTGACTAACAAGTTGAATAACATGTTACAGACTTACGGAACAACAATCGATTTATCAAATCCAGTGAATCTTTTCCAATCTGAAGATGCGAAAGTAGCTAAATTGGTGAAAGATGTAGTTGCTGGAAAAGGTCCAGATGTTCTTTTGATGATGGATGTAAATCCAGTTTACACATTGCCTAATGGTGATGACTTCGCAAAAGGATTGAAAAAAATTAAAACGTCTGTTGCAATTTCTGCTTACGCAGACGAAACTGCAGCACTTTGCTCGTATGTTTGTCCTGGTTTCCATGCATTGGAATCTTGGTCGGATTTTGAAGCAAAAGCAGGCGAATATGCATTATCTCAACCAACCATTCGTCCATTAGGTGAAGGAACTGCTTCTGCCTTGGAGTCTTTGTTGGTTTGGAACGGAAAAGCAACACGTGGAGGAAAAGATTCTTCTGTTGCTTATGATTACATTAAGGCAACGTTTGCAGGGAAATTCCCAACCGCGGATTTTGCCATGGCTATTCACAATAGTGTGATGCCTCAAGCAATCGTTCCAAGTACCTTGGTTTACGCAGATGCGAAAATCGGTAGTTTACCAAAATCAGCTGAGTGGGAAGTTTCTCTCTACCAAAAAGCAGGTATTGGAACAGGAGCAAATGCAAACAATCCTTGGTTGCAAGAGTTACCAGATCCAATAACGAAAGTAACTTGGGATAACTACATTACCATGAATCCAGTTGATATGAAAGCGAAAGGTTTCGTAACAACATACGATCAAGAGCATGGATTAAATTTAACGACGGTTAAAGTAAATGGGAAAAGTGTAACTCTACCCGTTTATCCTTTGCCAGGACAAGCCTTAAAAACGATTGGTATCGCTTTGGGTTATGGTCGTGGAGCAAATGGAGAGAAAATTGGTAAAGCAGCTTTCCAAACGAAAGAATACGGTGGATATGAATTAAACGCTGCTGGAAATCGCATGCCGATTGGAGCAAATGTTTATGCAATGGTCGCTAGTGGAGCAACATTTGAATACGCTGGTGCAGCAACGATTGGTTCTGCGGAAGGTGTATACCCAATTGCAGCAACACAGATTCACCATACGGTTATGGGACGTTATTCAATTGTTCGTGAAACAACATTGGATATCTACCAAAATAAAGACAGAAGTGCATTTAACCCACCTCATACTTTACAGAAATTGGATGAACACGGAAATCACGTGGAAGCTCCAATGTCTGAGTTCGACTTATGGGATGCACATCCAGTAGAGAAAATTGGTCACCGTTGGGGAATCAGCATTGATCTTTCTTCTTGTATCGGTTGTGGAACATGTTTAATCGCTTGTCAATCAGAAAATAATGTTCCAGTAGTTGGAAAAGATGAAGTAAGAAGAGGTCGTGAAATGCACTGGTTGCGTGTCGATCGTTACTTTGCTTCAGACGAAGAGGCTGCGGTAGGAACAAGAAAAGATAAAGATACGTTCTCCTTTGATAAAGCAGAATATGCTGCTGAAAATCCAAAGGTAGTTCACATGCCATTGATGTGTCACCACTGTAACCATGCTCCGTGTGAAACGGTTTGTCCAGTTGCAGCGACAACGCACAGTAACGAAGGATTAAACCAAATGGCGTATAACCGTTGTATTGGTACAAGATATTGTGCAAACAACTGTCCATACAAAGTACGTCGATTCAACTGGTTTAACTACCCATCTTACAAAAAGATGACAGAGGTCAATCCAGCTCAAGATGATTTAGGACGCATGGTATTAAATCCAGACGTAACGGTTCGTACAAGAGGTGTGATGGAAAAATGTTCATTATGTGTTCAACGCATTCAATCGACAAAATTATCTGCTAAGAAAGAAGCGAGAGAAATTGTAGATGGTGAATTCGCTACAGCATGTTCTGATTCTTGTCCAACAAATGCGATCACAGTAGGTGATTGGAATGACATGAAATCATTGATTCGTTCTAAATCTGAAAACGATCTCGCATATCAAGCATTAGAAGAAGTTGGTGTGAAACCAAATGTTTGGTACCAAGTAAAAGTGCGAAACGAAGAAAATGACTTGTTAAGTAAACTACAAGTTGAAAAACACGAAGGAAACAAACATCATTAATTACTTAAATAACTGAAATGCAAAAGGAAGCAGCAATCAGAGAGCCCCTCATATTAGGTCACAAGACCTACCATGACATTACCGAGGATGTTTGTCGTCCAATCGAGGACAAGGCACCTAAAATGTGGTACACATTATTTGGTATTGCTTTAATTATTGGATTGTATGGTGTGGGATGTATCCTATACTTACTTGGAACAGGAATTGGAGTTTGGGGATTAAATAAAACCATTGGATGGGCTTGGGATATTACCAATTTCGTTTGGTGGGTAGGTATTGGTCACGCTGGAACGTTGATTTCAGCGGTATTATTACTTTTCCGTCAGAAATGGAGAATGGCGATTAACCGTTCAGCTGAAGCGATGACAATTTTCGCTGTATTTATGGCTGGATTGTTTCCATTAATTCACATGGGTCGTTTATGGGTTGGATATTGGGTACTTCCATTACCAAACCAATTCGGTTCTTTGTGGGTGAATTTTAACTCTCCACTTCTTTGGGACGTATTCGCGATTTCTACGTATTTATCGGTTTCATTGGTATTCTGGTACATTGGTTTGATTCCAGATTTCGCTACGATTCGAGATAGAGCGAAAAAACCACTTTCTAAGAAAATGTACTCCATCTTGGCATTTGGATGGTCAGGTAGAGCAAAGAACTGGAATCGTTTTGAATTGGTTTCTTTGGTACTTGCAGGTTTGGCAACACCATTGGTATTCTCGGTTCACTCGATTGTATCCTTTGACTTTGCTACTTCTGTTATTCCTGGATGGCATACAACTATCTTCCCTCCGTACTTCGTTGCTGGAGCAGTATTCTCAGGATTCGCGATGGTACAAACCTTATTGTTGGTCATGAGAAAAGCAATGGGTCTTGAAGCGTATATTCATACGAAACACGTAGAGTACATGAACATTGTCATCATGGTAACTGGATCCATTGTAGGTACAGCATACATCACTGAGTTATTTATTTCTTGGTACTCAGGTGTAGAATACGAATCGTATGCCTTCATTAACCGTGCTACTGGTCCTTACTGGTGGGCATATTGGTCAATGATGACGTGTAACGTAATTTCACCGCAATTGATGTGGATCCCTAAATTGAGAAGAAGTTTATTGTTTACATTCTTCATCTCAATCGTTGTAAACATTGGTATGTGGTTCGAGCGTTATGTAATCATCGTGACTTCCATTCACCGTGACTACGTTCCTGCTGCTTGGAGCATGCACTTCCCAAGTCACATCGATATTGGTGTGTACATTGGAACAATTGGATTATTCTTCGTGTTCTTTTTGTTGTTTGCTCGTTTCTTCCCAGTATTGGCATTGAATGAGGTGAAAACAATCTTGAAAGGATCAGGACAATCGTACAAAGAATCACCAGATTATCACAAACACCATTAATCCCTAGGGTATGTCAGATAAAGTAATTTATGTAATGTATGACGACGACGAGGCATTGAAAGACAGTGCAAAAAAACTCGTTTCGAAAGGCGTCAAAATTTCCGAAGTGTTTTCTCCGTTTCCAATTCACGGTATTGACCCGATAATTGGGATTAAAAATACACGTCTAGGAATCATGGCTTTTTTGTATGGGTTGACTGGATTAACACTAGCAACATTAGGAATGCGCTATTTTATGGTAACAGATTGGCCAATGAACATTGGTGGTAAACCAAATTTTAGCTATTTAGACAATATGTTGGCGTTTGTTCCAATTAGTTTTGAGTTCACTGTATTGTGTGCTGCGCACGGAATGGCCATCACGTATTTATTGAGAAATAAAACGTTGCCTGGAATGCCTGCTCAAAATCCAGATCCACGTACAACAGACGATAAGTTTGTGATGGAAATTCGTTTGAATGAAAATCATGGAATTTCTGAAGCTGAATTGGATGAAATGTTGAAGGAAACAGGATTCTTCGAATTAGATAAAAAGGAAATTAATTAAGAAACGAACGTAAGATGAAAAGAAATGTATTTGCAATCATAGGTACGTCTGCGTTAACGTTATCATTATTGATGCTAAATTCTTGTAAATCCGATGCTGATAGTCCCGGATTAGAATACGCACCAGATATGTACCGCACGCCATCTATCGAACCATACGTTGATTATGGTGAGGTTAGAGGACGCATAGATGAATCGAAAAAAGTAAAATTATCCGCTCGAATTCCAGCAAGAAATACCATACCTTACTACGGGAAGGATACCTCAGAAGTGAAATTAATGCTTCCATATTTCAGAAAGCCAAATGTTGCTTTCAGAGAAACGCATGGTTTATATGGCTTTGATGTATCACTTGCTGATGAATATGCATTGGCAGCGGCTGATAAAAACCCATTGTTAATCAATGCGAAGAATGCAGAAAGTCTTTTAACGAAAGGAAAAGAATTGTTTACAGCTATGTGTCAGCACTGTCACGGAGAAAAAGGTGATGGAATGGGTCCTATGGTTCTAAGTAAGGCGTATGAAGGAGTTGTTCCTAATTATGCCAATTTAGCTAACTTATCCGACGGACAAATGTTTTATTCCATTTATTATGGTAAAGGAATGATGGGTTCGCATGGTTCACTTCTTTCTAAAAAAGAAATTTGGACGCTTATTCATTACGTTCGTCAATTCCAGAATAAGGATTACGGCAAATTTGATGCAAGCGGAAAACCTGTTATGTCTGCTGTAGTTTCTGATACAACAGCTGTTAAACCATAAACGATTTAAGAAATGGAATTTCAAATAACCAAAAAAGCAAAAAATGTAACCTTCGGACTCATGGGAGTTGGATTGTTATTGACCATCGTCGGAGTGTTCATGAACATGGGCGATCATCATTTCTTAACACGTTTTCTAGCAAGTGGATTAATCAGTGGATTCTTCTTTTTTGCACTTGGATTAGGAGCATTATTCTTCCTATCACTTCAATACGCAACTGAAACTGGATGGTACGCATCTGTGAAAAGAGTCATTGAAGGAGTAGCAGGATTTATTCCTTACGGAATGGGTGTTCTAGGACTAGTTTTATTAGTGATTACCTTGAACCACGGAGCACACATCTATTTATGGATGGACCCGAAGGTTGTGGCGCATGATGAAATCATCCAAGGAAAAGCAGCTTACTTGAATCCAATCTTCTTTTGGATTAGAACAATCGTTTACTTTGCAACCTACATCATTTTCTTACGTGGTTTCCAAAAGAGATCAGCTGAAGAGGATCGTATTGGTGGAACAGACATTCACTTCCAGAATTACAAAAAAGGAGCAATGTTCCTTGTGTTCTTTGCGGTGTTTAGTTCAACATCCTCTTGGGATTGGTTGATGTCAATTGACGTTCACTGGTTCTCTACACTTTACGGATGGTACACATTCGCAGGGATGTGGTGTTCAACAATGGTTGTATTAGTATTAACAACTTTGTACTTGAAGAAATTGGGTTACCTGCAAAAAGTAAACGACTCACACATTCACGATTTAGGTAAATGGACATTTGCCACATCATTCTTGTGGTCTTACTTGTGGTTCTCTCAATTCATGTTGATCTGGTATGCGAATATCGGTGAAGAAGTAGCTTACTACATGACTCGTATTGCGAACTTTAAAGTATTGTATTTTTCGATGTTCATCATCAACTTTGCTTTTCCAATGTTGATTTTAATGTCTAGAGATGCGAAGAGAAATGCCGGTATTTTAACATTTGTAGGTATGGTCATCTTAACTGGACACTGGTTGGATGTGTACATCATGGTTTCAGCAGGAACCTTAGGTGCAAACGCACGCATTGGAGCATTAGAGATTGGTATGGCTTTGTTGATGTTAGGATTCTTCGCATTCACTGTGTTGAAAAACTTGACTAAATCGCCTTTAACACCTGTTAACCATCCATTTTTGGATGAAAGTATTCACCACGAAATTTAATTTATACAATCGTTAAAGCATCATGGAAAATAAATTAATCATATTAATCGTCATCATTCTCGGAGCAATCGCTATTGCTCAATTAGTTCGTGTTTACGAAATTTCAGCTAAGTTGAGAAAGAATGGAGAACATGAAGTCACGAATAGAGATAATCGCTTAAATGCGCGATTAATGCTAGGCTTTATGATCGCATTATTCGTCGGTTTCATCTATTTAATGGCCGCTTATGGTTGGACCGGAAGAGGAGAAGCTGCATCGTTAGAAGGTAAAGAAACAGATTGGTTATTGAATCTGAATTTCGTCATTGTGATCTTGATTTTCTTTTTCACCAACTTTTTATTGTTCTTCTTCACATTTAAGTACGTAAGAAAACCAGGTGTAAAAGCATTCTATTATCCACACAATAACAAGTTAGAGATGATTTGGACAGTAGTTCCGGCTATCGTTTTAGCTGTAATCATTATCTTAGGTTTACAAACGTGGAATGATCTTGTTGCGCCAACGGACAAAGAGGCAATTCGTATTGAATTATTCTCTAAACAGTTTGACTGGACGGCCCGCTATGCTGGACAAGACAATACGCTTGGAAAATACGACTATAAATTAACAACAGATAAAAATGAGTTAGCCTTGTTAACGAGTAACACCATTGATTCTGCGATAAACAACATGTTAAATGGGTTAAATGGTATCAGTCGCATTCAGAAATTGTTGAATAACAGGGATACCATCTTTAATGATTCAACATCGATCGCACTTCGCACTGAATTATCTAGAAAAGAACGATTGTACCGATTGTTAGCTCAAATGAAGGCAAACCATAACAAAAAATTGGATGCTTCAGCTTGGGATGATATTATAGAAGACACCTTGGTTTTGTGTAAAGGTCAGCAGTATGAAATTTCATTAAGAGCAAAGGATGTAATCCATTCTGCTTTCTTCATGCACATGCGTGCACAAATGAATGCGGTTCCTGGTATGCCGACACGTATGAAATTCACGCCTTCTTTGACAACAGAGGAAATGCGTAAGTCTAAAAACAACCCTGCATTTAATTATACCTTAATGTGTAATAAAATTTGTGGAGGTGCGCATTACAAAATGAAAATGATCGTTCTTGTAAAAGACAAAGCAGCATACGATGCTTGGATGAAATCAAAGAAAAAAGAAACATTCAAGGATAAATATTTCCCTGCACCAGCAGCACCATCAGCACCAGTTGCAGATGCTGCAGCAGACACAACAATGAAAAATTAAGATTCGTATAATATTTTAAATTTACTAAAATGGCTTCAGTAGCACACGAAGGACACGGACACGATCATCATGGTGAACACCATCACCACGAGGAGAATTTTATCTCAAAATACATCTTCTCTCAAGATCACAAAATGATTGGAAAGCAGTTTTTAATGACTGCTGTCTTTATGGGATTGGTAGCAATGATCTTGTCTATTTTATTCCGTATTCAATTGGCTTGGCCGGGTGAAAGTTCAGATTTCTTATCTTTCTTCTTAGGAGAGAGATGGGCACCAAATGGTGTGTTAAAAGAAGACATGTATTTAGGATTGGTAACCATCCACGGAACCATCATGGTATTCTTCTTGTTAACAGGAGGATTATCAGGAACCTTCTCAAACCTGCTTATTCCATTGCAATTAGGAGCAAGAGACATGGCGTCAGGATTCTTGAACATGTTATCGTACTGGTTCTTTTTCCTTTCATCATTGCTTATGTTGGTTTCTTTATTTGTTGAGTCAGGACCAGCAATGGCAGGATGGACAATTTATCCTCCACTTTCAGCATTGCCACAAGCAGTATCTGGATCAGGTTTAGGAATGACACTTTGGTTGTTCTCCATGACAATCTTTATTGCTTCTTCATTGATTGGTTCATTGAACTACATCGTTACGGTAATCAACCTTCGTACGCAAGGAATGAGCATGACAAGAATGCCATTAACAATCTGGGCTTTCTTTGTAACAGCAATCTTAGGTGTATTATCTTTCCCTGTACTATTATCTGCAGCATTGTTGTTGGTCATGGATAGATTGGCAGGAACATCTTTCTATTTATCAGACATCATCGTTGGTGGCGAAATGTTAGCGAACCATGGTGGATCACCGTTATTATACCAACACTTATTCTGGTTCTTAGGTCACCCTGAGGTATACATCGTATTATTGCCAGCACTTGGTTTATCATCGGAGATTATCGCTACGAACGCTCGTAAACCAATCTTTGGTTACAAAGCGATGATTGGTTCCATCTTAGCAATTGGATTCTTATCCTTTATTGTATGGGGTCACCACATGTTCGTAACGGGAATGAATCCATTCTTAGGAAGTGTATTCGTATTTACAACCTTATTGATTGCGATTCCATCTGCGGTTAAAGTATTTAACTATTTAACTACATTGTGGAAAGGTTCATTGGTCCTTACACCAGCAATGTTGTTTGCGATTGGATTGGTTTCAACGTTTATTACAGGTGGTGTAACAGGGATCATCCTTGCGGATTCAGCTTTGGACATTGCATTACATGATACATACTTCGTTGTAGCTCACTTCCACATTGTAATGGGAATGTCTGCAGTGTTCGGAATGTTTGGTGGAGTTTACCATTGGTTCCCTAAAATGTTTGGTAGAATGATGAACATGCGTTTGGGTTATGCACACTTCTGGGTAACTTTGATCGGTGCGTATGGAGTTTTCTTCCCAATGCACTTTGTTGGATTAGCAGGAGCTCCTCGTCGTTATTACGATTACACGGTATATGCAGAAAATGATTCAGTGACTGCAGATATGATGTTAGACTTAAATGTAGTCATCACGATCTTCGCGATCTTTGCAGCATTAGGTCAGCTTATTTTCTTGTTCAATTTCTTCTACAGTATTTTTAGAGGGCCAAAAGCACCTCAGAACCCTTGGGATTCAAATACATTAGAGTGGACAACACCAGTAGAGCATGTTCATGGTAACTGGCCAGGTGCCTTACCAGTTGTTCACAGATGGCCATATGATTACTCTAAGCCAGGTGCAGACACGGACTTTATCCCGCAGGATGTACCCTTAGCTGAAGGAGAAGAAGAGCATTAATACAAAAGGAGCCCTGACATTTAAGTTAGGGCTCTTTTAATTTTAATGAGTTTGATTATTATTGAATCTCTTTCTCAATCGCAAGTAACTCTTCATAAAAAGATGCTCCAAAAGCACGTATTAAAGGTTCTTTTAAGAATTTAAAAACAGGCACATCTAATTTTTCCCCACATGCGCATGCTGGTTTGCAG
>CAIRMS010000374.1 GCA_903879765.1 uncultured Flavobacteriales bacterium | reverse complement strand
CAGAAGTAGTCGAATTCAGTTTGTGAGGAATTTATATCTTTGATTAAAATAAAAAATATGGGATTACTAGCTAATAAAATTGTGTTAATTACAGGAGCTTCTCGTGGAATCGGGAAAGCGATTGCAGAAGAATGTGTTCGTCAAGGTGCTACAGTTGCCTTTACTTACTTGTCATCAGAGGAAAAAGCGCGTGCTTTGGAAGCTGAATTGACTGCTAACGGAGGAAAAGCGAAAGGTTTCCGTTCGGATGCTTCTAATTTTGATCAAGCACAACAATTAGTAGATGATGTCGTGGCTGAATTCGGAACAGTGGATGTTTTAGTAAACAACGCTGGAATCACACGTGATACCTTGTTAATGCGTATGACGGAAGAACAATGGGACGAAGTCATCAATACCAACTTGAAATCAGCATTCAATCTAACGAAGGCAGTTCAAAAACCAATGTTGAAAGCACGTAGTGGTTCCATTATCAATATGTCTTCGGTTGTTGGTGTAAAAGGAAATGCTGGACAAGCAAACTATGCAGCTTCAAAAGCAGGTTTGATTGGATTCACGAAGTCAATTGCAGCTGAGTTAGGCTCTCGTAACATCCGTTGCAACGCGATTGCACCAGGATTCATTGAAACAGAAATGACAGATGCGTTGAATCCAGAAGTGGTTCAAGGTTGGAGAAATGGTATTCCGTTGAAACGCGGTGGACAACCTATTGACGTAGCGAATGCAACGGTTTTCCTTGCTTCTGATATGTCTGCCTACATCACCGGTCAAACACTACACGTTTGTGGTGGAATGTTAATGTAATCTTATGAATATTCGTCCAAGACGCAACCGAAAAAGTAGTGCCATTCGCCACATGGTGGAGGAAACGAAATTAGGTGTCGAAAACTTGATTTACCCCATCTTTTTGAAGGATGGAAAAAACGTCAAAGAGGAAGTTTCTTCTTTACCGAATAACTTTCGCTGGTCGATCGATAAATTATTGCCGGAAATCGAGGAATGCATGAATCTTGGTATTCATACTTTCGACATCTTTCCTGCCGTGGATGAATCGTTGAAAGACCAAGTGGCAAGCTACAGTTTCGCAAGTGATAATTTCTATTTAGAAGCCATTCGTCAAATCAAAGCGAGATTCCCTGAATCAGTTGTGATGAGTGATGTAGCCATGGATCCATATTCTTCAGATGGACACGATGGACTTGTTATTGATGGAAAGATTGTTAACGACGAAACTTTGCCAATTTTAGCTAAAATGTCTGTTGCGCAAGCACAAGCTGGAGTTGATATTATTGGCCCTTCAGATATGATGGACGGACGCATTGGTGTCATTCGAGAAGCACTGGACGGCGCAGGATTTAGCGATGTGAGCATCATGTCGTATACTGCGAAATACGCAAGTGCATTCTACGGTCCATTCCGTGATGCTTTGAACTCCGCTCCAAAATCAGGAGATAAGAAAACGTACCAAATGAATCCAGCCAATCGACGCGAAGCTCTTTTAGAGGCTCAATTAGACTTCGAAGAAGGCGCGGACATGATGATGGTGAAACCGGCGCTATGTTACCTGGACATCATTCATGTACTAAAAGAACAATTCCCAATTCCAATCACGGCATACAATGTGAGCGGTGAATGTGCAATGGTTCACGCTGCAGCTCAAAATGGCTGGTTAAATTACGACCTTGCTGTTTACGAAATGCTCTTGAGTATTCGTCGTGCTGGTGCAGATGGAATCTTAACGTATTTCGCGAAAGACTTCGCGCAAATGCTCCGAAAATAACAACCTTATGTCAGAATATACCATTCATTTAAATTACATCGAATTAGCTGAATTCGAGCAGGTTATAAATGATAACTTAAAGTTAAATTTATCTAAAGAAGCGACGGATGCAGTTCTTGCGTGTCGTGCGTATTTAGATCAAAAAATGCAGGATTCCGACAAGTTGATTTATGGAATCAATACGGGATTTGGCTCTCTTTGCGATACCGCTATTTCTTCAAACGATCTAGAGGCATTGCAACGAAATTTAGTGCTTTCTCATGCTTGTGGAACAGGGGAGGAAGTGCCAGTTGAAATCGTGAAACGCATGTTGTTCTTGAAAGTCCTTGGGTTATCCAAAGGGAATTCGGGTGTTCAATTGGAAACAGTAGAGCGTTTGTTATTTTTCTACAACGAAGGAATTTATCCAGTTGTCTATCAACAAGGAAGTCTTGGTGCTTCTGGGGATTTAGCTCCCTTAGCTCATTTGTGCTTACCATTGTTGGGCGAGGGAGAAGTGAGTTACAAAGGAAAACGTTTTTCTGGTGCGGAAATCAATGCGAAATTTGACTTAAAACCAATTGTACTTCAATCCAAAGAAGGATTGGCGCTATTAAACGGAACACAGTTCATGTCCGCATATGCAAGTTACGCAGTGAAGGAATCTCAAGATTTGTGGAAGAAATGGATTCTTGTGGCAGGAATGTCCTTGGATGCATATGATGGAAGATTAAATCCCTTTCAAGCGAATGTCAATGCGATTCGCAATCAGCATGGACAAATTCAATTAGCGGAGGCGATGCGTGATTTGATGTCTACCAGTGAAATCATTGCACAAGAAAAGAAACACGTACAGGATCCATATTCATTCCGTTGTATGCCACAAGTTCATGGAGCTACGAAAGATACGATCGATCATTGCGAACGAATTGTGGAGCGCGAAATGAATGCTGTAACGGATAATCCGACTGTTTTCCCTGAAACGGATGAAGTAGTATCTGCTGGAAATTTCCACGGTCAACCTTTGGCCTTAATTATGGACTTTCTAGCGATCGCAATGGCAGAAATGGGAAGTATTTCTGAGCGACGTGTATACAAACTCATCTCCGGAACACGTGGATTACCAGCGTTTTTAGTCGCGAATCCTGGTTTGAACTCTGGAATGATGATTTCGCAATATACCTGTGCATCGATTGTCAGTCAAAACAAGCAATTATGTACGCCAGCATCTGTTGATACCATCGATTCCAGTAACGGACAAGAAGACCACGTCAGTATGGGCGCAAACGCAGCGACGAAACTTTACCGAGTGATTCAAAACTGTCAGACGATTTTAGGAATTGAATTAATGCATGCTGCGCAAGGACTAGAATTTAGACGTCCATTAAAAAGTGCAGATCAAATCGAAAAAATACACAGTGCCTTTCGTGCGGAAGTTCCTTTCTTATCAGAAGATCGTTACTTGTCAATAGACATGAAAGCTGCGCGTAATTTTGTTACAAAAAACTGGAATTAATGGAAGAGTTAAATGAAATGACCGAAGGACAAGGTTTCGAAAAACGTCCAAAATTCTTGTTGGTATTGGCGATACTTTCTTTTATTAATATTGGCACAACGATTTTCACGTCCTTTTTCGGAGTTATTGGAGGAAAACCAAGTGCAAAAGAATTAGAAGCAGTTGCATTACAGTTTGCGAATTCACAAGAACAATTAGCCCAACTATCATCAAGTAAAAGTGTTGACTTGTCTTATTGGTCTGATATTTTGACGAAAATGGAAATACTTTCTAATAATATGTTCGCCAATTTCACCATGTATAATGCACTCATATTGATGATGGCATTATTTGCGTTATCAGCGGTATACCTCATGTTTATTGGAAGAAAAATAGGTTTTCACTTATACGTTGGCTATTGCTTTTTGTACGTCGTTCAAAGTTATTTCTTTACCGCACCGAAAGACGTTCCAACATTTATCATTGTCTTAAACACCATCTACGGCGTAATCTGGGTTTTACTCTATTCCCGAAACCTTAAATGGATGAAGTAATATTACACTAGCGTTTTAATCCATTTGCAAATTAGCACATTAGGCAATTAGCACATTAGCAAATT
>CAIRMS010000373.1 GCA_903879765.1 uncultured Flavobacteriales bacterium | reverse complement strand
TAACCGTCCAACCAATGAGTTTAGCAAAAGCAGCTGTGTCAAGATTCTTAATTTCATCTTCGACCATCATCAAGTTGAAATAGGTGCGATTCGATACGATTTTCATCCCATTTCGATCAAATACAACCCCTCTTGGCGGCGTAATTTCAATACGTTTCTCTGCTACTTCATGTGCGCGAAGTGTCCAGGTATCATCAACAACTTGCATGTAGAACAAACGAAACGTGTACAGGAATCCCACCAAAATGATGAAAGATAGGATAACGTAACGCCTGATGTCGAAATTCATTTTGTCTTGGATTTTTTAATCAAGAAGCTTT
Organism: uncultured Flavobacteriales bacterium; assembly: GCA_903879765.1. Lineage (GTDB taxonomy): Bacteria > Bacteroidota > Bacteroidia > Flavobacteriales_D > Crocinitomicaceae > UBA952. Next base: position 19,625 of record CAIRMS010000373.1, on the reverse strand, counting down.
GTAATAATAAACAGATCAAAAAGGAAGGAACAGTACTAAAGAGTGTTTTTTGAAGCACAAAAAACAGTTGATTCAACTCAAAGCTCTCAATTAAGAAAAACCAAAAATGATGCGTGAGCAAAAGTATCCCAAAGACAAAAGTGAACCACCGATTCCCCATGTCGAACACATTCGGCTCTTTTAATGGGTCATAACCTTCACGCGGACCATAAAACTTGAAAACAATCGGGCGGAAATACGCCATCATGACTAAAGAAGAAGCGTGAAGTCCATATGTATTTGAAAAAATATCAATAACAATTCCCATCAAAAATGCCAAGCCCATCAAAGAAATTACGCCCAATTCAAAAGGTAGTAACATGATAAAGAGTGGATGAATCATGAGGTGGAAACCGTAACCAATTTCCAATTGATTGAAAATTAAGGTTTGCAATACCACAAACACAAAGAATCGAATGATATTTTTGCTTAGGTTATTCATCTCAGTAAATCTTCTTCTTCATCCGGTGGAATTTGACCCTCTAGTTCATGCTGTTCCTCAATCATCAAGTTTTTAACGACGTAAACACGTTGCAATGTTCGGTAATCTTCAGAATAGCGAACAACAACATTCCAAAGTGGCTCTCCTTCGATGGATTCAATTCGTTCCACTTTCCCAACTGGAATTCCTTTCGGGAAGATACCTGAACCACCACGTGTTACAACACGCGACCATTTTTTAATTCGTAGGTCATTGGAAATTCCATCAATGGAACCACGTCTCGGATCGTGTCCGTCCCATTTCAAAATACCTGAAAGGTGAATAGGTTCAATAACGACATCGATGTTAATGTCTTTCGTTAAAACAGATTTTACCACACAATAATGTTCGCTGACATTGTGAACGATTCCCACCACTCCTTTATCTGAAAACACGCCCATATTTGGCTGCACACCTTGCTTCGTTCCAATGTTGAGTGTGAAATAGTTATTTCTCCTCGTTACGGTTGAGTTAATCACGGTACCTGGAATATAGGTGTATTGTTGCTGGAAAACAGTGTCCTCTACTTTAACTTTTCCCGCACTCAAAGTATACATAAACTCTGGAAGACGCTCGCGTAAACGAATGTTTTCATGCTGCAAGGCGTAATTGTTTTTACTTAAATCAAAATGCTTGGTCACATCGTTTTCCCACGTAAGAACTTTTGCCGTAACATTCGATGCGGTAGTTAAATATTGACTTCTAGGAAAGCTCAAAAACTGCACATAAATCACAAGCGAAATCACTTGCAATAAAGCAAAGATTAAAAAGATTTGAAATCGACGTAAAAAGGCAATTAAGTTGCGCATAAAAGCAAAGGTAATGAATGCGTTTAAGAACCTTTCACTCTAAGTTTGATTGATATTAACAAAATAGGGGAATTTATTAATAATGGGATAATTGTTGACACTGATTTTTTTTATCGATTTAGTTTAAACAAGTTTCACTTTATTCATCAAGCGATTTTTCACAGTAAATTGAAAAATTAGCACATTAGTTCATTAGCACATTGTCACATTGGTTCATTAGCACATTAGCTCATTCTTTCAAAAACTCGAGTAAATACATCGTAACAATGATTTCATACGTGGATTCGCTTAGCTCATCCAGTAATCTTACGAGTGAATTAGCACATTAGCAAATTAGCACATTGAAACATTAGCACATTAACTAATTAAACCAGGATTACTCGCTATCGCTCGTGTTCCCTGTTAGGAGTTGCTTCAAAGAATCTAAAAGCTAAGCTGCTGAGCATCTTTGGCTTTTTTTGTTTCACGTCGCGAACAAAAGCAAGCTTTTGAAGCGCGTGTAAACAAAAAAAGCCAGCCTAAAGGCTAGCTTTTTGATTCTTTGGCGGAGAGAGCGGGATTCGAACCCGCGATAAGCTTTAGACCTATACACACTTTCCAGGCGTGCTCCTTCAACCACTCGGACACCTCTCCAGGTATTTTATGGAGTGCAAAAGTAATGAAAAGTTCTGATTACTCAAGAACCATAGATCAGAAGTCCTATGGAGAAGTAAATAAATAATCCAATGATATCATTTAATGTAGTCACGAATGGACCAATTGCTAAGGCTGGATCTACCTTGTAACGATTTAAGACTAACGGGAATAATGTTCCGAAAATAGCTGCAAATAAGATGACAGTGAACAAAGAGATACTAACAACAATCCCCAATTCTGAGTTTTCAAAAACGGATGCTACGCCAAAAATCAAGGTTGCTAAAAACAGTCCGTTGAGTAAGCCAACTTTTGCTTCTCTCCATAATTTTGGTAGAATTCTTCCTAAGTCTTTATCACCACGCGCTAATGATTGAACAACAATTGCAGATGATTGCACACCCACATTTCCTCCCATCGCAGTAATTAAAGGAATGAAAAAGGCCATTGCAGGAATTTTTGTGATGCTTCCTTCGAAATTTGAAATGACTTTTGCTCCAATAGTCCCACCAACCATGGCAATGACCAACCAAGGCAATCTAGAGCGACTTATGCGCCAAGTGCTTGCATTTGAATCCACACTGTCTGTGATACCCGTTGCCATCTGGAAATCTTTATCCGCTTCCTCTTTGATGTAATCGACAACGTCATCTAAGGTAATGCGTCCAACAAGTTTGTTTTGATAATCCACAACTGGAACAGAAACTAAGTCATATTTTTCCATCACCATAGCGACAACTTCAGCTGAATCACTTGCTTTGACAGAAATAATTTTCTTCGACTGATAAATGTCCGCGATTTTTGTTTTGGCGTTGGCAAATAACAAGCGTTTCAAAGACAAGACACCTAAAAGGCGATCCTGCTCATCTACCACGAAAATATTGTACACTTTTTCAACGTCTTCAGCTTGTTTACGCAACTCAATAATGGCACGATTCACTGGCCAAGAAACATGTGCTTGAAAGAACTCTTTTTGCATGAGTCCACCCGCTGTATCGTCGTCGTAATTTAAAAGGTCAACGATGTCTTCGGCAGCTTCATCATCCTCCATTTGAGAGATGACTTCGCGAATCTTTTCTTCCGTTAAATCACCGAGGATATCTGCGGCATCATCGGAATCTAAGTTTTCGAGCTGGTCTGCAATTTCTTTGGAGGATAAAGACGCAAGGAATCGATCGCGAATTTCTTCGTCCAACTCCATGAGGATGTCGGCCTGCGTTTCCTCATCCACTAAGAAATAGATGTACCTCGCCTCATCATTGGTAAGCGTATCGATGATCTCGGCTACCTCAGCGTGGTGAAGTTCAAGTACGTTTTCGTGAATCCAAGATAAATCTTGCTCTGCGATTTTTGTTCGCAGCAATTGAATAAAATCCTTGGTTAGTTCGAAACGCACGTTCAACTTTTTGCCAAAGATACGCAATTGCCCTAGAAAGGTTTAATTTATAGCATGATGAAATCGTTAAGGAACTGAATCGATGCGATTAATCGTGACAAAGTTCCTCTACTTGGTGGAAAAGATCGTGTGCTTTGGTCATTTCTTTTAATAGCACTTCATCTTTGGCATTTTTTCCAACTAAGTCGTGAATTTTCGCGCATTGTTCTTCCAAATTAGCTAATGCTTTGTGAACCGTTGGTTTATCTTTAGAAACAGGAGGCTTTGAGGCGCTTACTAATACCGCTTTTGCCAATAGTTCAGCAGAACGTGTTCTCACCGGAGTGAAATTTCCATCTTCGCATGGATGAAATGTTTGCGCCATAACTTTATGAAAATCCTTTAAAGCCATCCAATTGTCTTTTTCAATCTCGCTGAGTAAGGGATCCACCAATGCTTTTGCATATTTGTCTGAAACAATTCCCCAGTCGATGAGGTTGAAGATTCCATTTAAATAGTCTCCGCGTTTGTTTTGGTATTTCAAGTAATACGCATGTTCCCAAACATCAATCCCTAAAACCGGAATTCCACGGTCTTTTGCTACATCCATAATTGGATTGTCTTGGTTGCCTGTACTTGTCACCATTAATTTTTTGTCTGGTGTAACAATTAACCATGCCCATCCTGATCCAAAGCGTGTACTTGCTGCTTGCGTCAAAGCTTTTTTTAACGAATCCATGCTTCCGTATTGCGCTTTGACTGCTTCATTAAATGCTTCTTGAACTAAGCTCGTTTGCTTGTCTTTCGGCGCTAAAATTTCCCAAAACAAACTGTGATTGTAATGTCCACCGGCATTGTTTCGAATGACATCCGAACGAAAACTTGCGTCCATCAACAATTGGTTCATGCTAAGCGTCGCTAACTTCGTTCCTGCTAGTGCTTTGTTCAAATTTGTTATGTACGCTTGATGGTGCTTACTGTGGTGGATTTCCATTGTTTGTGCATCAATATATGGATCATAACTAGCATAACTATAAGGTAACGCAGGCAGGTTGAATTCTTGCGAAAACAATAAGGTATTCAAAGAAATGAATAGAATGGAAATAAGTGCTTTCATGTGTTTTTTTACAAAGTTAAGCGAAAAGAAAGGGGAAAAACCGTGAAATCTGTTAATGACTTGTTAAATGTTTTGTAAGTCGACCATGCGCATGGCGATAAACGCTTTCAATACGCGTTCTCCCACGTTTGGAACATCAATATGGATCAAATAAACACCTCCTGCAACCGGAATATCTGCGTGATTGGTCAGTGTCCAATCTTGATAAGTCATCGGATTATCCTTTTTAATGGTCTTCACTAATTTACCACCAGTTGTATAGATTTTTATGGTGCAACGCTCAGGTAAATTTGTAATCTTTACCCGATTATCTAATTTATTGCGTTCATACTCCGAAAATGCCAAATACGGATTCGGCACGATATTAATCATAGATAATGCTTCTTTTAATTGGTCTTTCGAACCAACTTTCGTTGCGATGTCATCCATGGACCAACCATACATTGGTTTTCCGCCATTCTCTCCTGAGCCAACAAAGTTTTTGTATTCCTTATTGATGCGCAATTTGATGGTCACATCGGTTGCCATAAAGCTTTGTCCAAAGTTCAACATTGGGTAAGAAACCCATGATAAACTTCCGTACATCTCACGTTTTGCTGTATTGTCGTTTGCTTCAACATCCAACCATTTGTTACGCAAGAAGTTTGAACTTACATTTTCTCCTTCGGATGGAACATACGCAGGGAAGTCAAATCCATTATTGAAGCCATTGATGGTTTTCTGCTTGTAACTGAATACGTATACAGGATGCATTCCACCCATTAATGGTGTTCCTACGTTGCTCACCAAGCGATCGGTTGGATTCCATTGCATATCCGCTCCGTTCTCTCCACCCAAGAATGAATTCTCACCAAAAGCCATGTACAAACGAGCACCTGATTCTAAATCAATCGCATATCCTGGGAACCAACCCATTCCTGTTGTTCCTGATCCGTCTGGATTTCCGTTTTTGTCCACACTTGGACTCTTACGCATTGCTCCTGGAGCACATCCACCGATGTTCAATCCTGCGTTGCGACCAAGTTCAATCACTGGTACACGTGTCCATTTGCTCTTATCACTTGTGATCACGATGTTCACACTTGGCAAGAAGCTGATGGATGCATTTTGCTTACTGGAAGCAGTATAGTTTCCAAAATATGCTAATGGCATATAGTCAGCTTGGTGTCCAGTCAAACGATGTGGAGCAACTGTTCCCTCCAAGATACTTTCGTACGCTTGTTTTGGATCAACATCTCCTTCATCCGGGTAGTTACATGGATTTAAATAAGTAGGTCCATCAGGCAAACATTCGTATCCTTGATCTCCCACTGTACTATTCGGAGCATAATCCCCTGAACGAATCCAGTTTGTTGGGAAATAAGAATCATTGTCAGAAACACCCGTTAACCATCGTTTTGAAGAATCAGCAAACTCAATCGATGACTCAATCATGTCAGTTGTTTTACTTGCTAGGTTACCTGTTCCAACAGGGAAATAATATTTGTTCTGATAAATCTGAACAGAAATTCCCCAATCCGGAATGATTTGTTCATTGTCACCAGCGATGGTGTTTTCAGAACTCACTGAATCAATTGGCGTTGCATCTCCTTTATTTGCATAACGGTAAACAGTCCAACTTGCTGTATCAGCTGCATTTCCTGAAGCATTTGCTGTGTAATCATTGAATTTACACTCGAAGTACCCACTCGCTAAGTTCAATGGATCGACTACTTTGATATTGATTGGACCACGTCCATAGTCATAGGTAGGATTTTCCATGAAACCTGTTTCCAAGATGGTATTTTCCGTTTCAGCGGTCAATTCCAATGAACGGTTTCCGTTTCCGTATCCATCCAAACGCGTGATTAGAGGAGATGAACCATAAGCAATCATTTGAGCTGTTCCGTCTGCTTCTGGCATTGGATTGTGCGGTACGGCAGATACTGGTTTAATTGCCGTTCCATCATAACTTATACGAGATGAAATATATGGCATTTTTTGTCCATCTAATAACAAAGGATCGTTCGGATTGTATTCTTTAAATTGGTTATAAGCGTAAGCTACTGCCACATAATAGTATGTTTTGTGGTTTACCAATTTTCTTTCTCCTTGAGCGAAGGCATCTTCCTTCAATTGGAAAGTATGTTGAATTCCAACATTTCCACCTTTTACTTTTTCAACTGGAATAGAGAATCCTAAAGCTTCATCATAAACAAAGTTGATAATTTTAGAAATATTGTTCTTTTTATCACACTGTGCAACTAAACGAGATTTGTCAGGATCAGCGATATCAGCAATCGATACTTCCGCATCTTTCAATTGGAAGATTTGGTATCCCTCAAAACGGTAGTAACGATCAACCGTTGGATCCGGAATATTAACTTCATCCATTTCCTCGTAAGCCTCTTGGTAATTATTTGATGAAGTTGGATTTTCCACCATAAGGATTAATTCATTCTCTAATTCTTGAATGGTTAATTTCGGTGCGTCTGGCGGAGAAAGAATTTTGAAACATGCATCAAACAATGCTTGTGCTTTCGTGTCAGCACGTTTCATAGCGTCAACTGAAGCCATCAATCCACCTGCAGAACTTCTACCGTAAACCATTCCTACTGTAATGTTATTTGTTGCTCCTGGACGTAATGTAAACGGTCCAGCAGACTGAACAAATCGTCTATCCCCTGGAGGGTTATTACTTGTAGACTCATCCCATCCATTTGGATACTGACTAGACATATCTTGTCCGCCTGTTGACCAATGAATTGGATCTGAAGTTCCTGGGAACATGTAATCACTCAAAACAGATCCTTGTGCACCTGTTCCACCATAATACATCTCAGCCCCATTAGCCCATTTTCCTTCCATGAATCGGTAATATTCAGATGCTGGTCCTGGGTCATTGTAAGGGTAAGCAGAAGTTGATGTAAAATAAGTAAAGCGACGCATTCCGAAACGTTCGTTATCGATGATTCCATCAGAATAACCAATACCGATACCTTTATAAACAATTCCACCATTCGCAAGTGCATCTACAACTGTAGGTACAATTTCTTGTTGTGTTACTTCATCAAAATACGGACCTGGATTATCAATACCATCAGCATCTTGGTATGGACCTTCGAAGAAGTCACAACCAATTGCAGGAGGATTCTCTCCATATCCTAAACGTCCACCATCACTTTGGTCATTTAAGTCACCATTGTACATGTAACCTAGACCACGAGAAACATCACATCCTGCGTAGTCATCTGCGTAATTTCCAAGATCGGCATCTAAGAATTGTGAGAAATACGTGTTGTAAAGTGTTTGCGTACCGCGGTTAATTAATTCGTAGTTATAAAATGTCATTCGGTTCACTTCATCGTTTGTCGCGAATGAGAATGCTTGCGCACGAATTTCCATTCCGATTGGATCTCCATTTGTTTCTGTATGAATATTCCCTTTATCATTGAATACCCACCAGTGCGTTTCATCACCATATAACGATACACGACGATCGATACCACATTCGATGTCATCACGTCCAAGGATATCATCATACCATGGATGGTCTCCATTATCTGGATTATATGAACCATCACCATCACGGTCATAGAAAGGAGCCAACCAATAATCTTGTCCTCTAGAAACGTCACCATGAGCTGGCCAACCATAAATTCTATTTAATTCGTCGTTGGTTAAAGCTTGAACATCGTTACATCCTTCCGTTACAATACCTTGAGAACATTCCCACCAAACATTGAAGCGAATGACTTCCGCTTTGCGAATCGTGTAGAATTTGTCGTAAGCGATACATTGGTCTGGATCAATATTCGCTTCACCGAAATCTTTTGTTACTCCCGCTCCAACTGGACCACCTGGATTAAAATCACCTGTTCCAGGATTCACTGTTAAAGGACCCGACCAAAAGTCGTTACCACTTCTAAAACGCAAAGCTGCCAATTTCAACTGTCCATTAACATCCGTTCCACCCATCCATAAGGCACCAGCAAAAATCGCATAACGCTTACTGTTTTTTGGCACTTCATAGGCTGCTACACCAGCAGCACGGTTTTGGAACATACTTCCACCTTGTTCAATTAACGCTCTTACGTCATTGAACTCCATGTATAGCTTTGCTGTCGCTGGACTACAATTCGCACCTTTAGTCGTTGGGGTAGGCTTCGCTGATTTGTCATTCGGACCTAGATAAGCGAGTGCGTTAAACACTACTGTAACCCCAAAAAACGTTGCAAGTAATTGCTTTTTCATATCTCTACGTTTATTGCTTTCTTAAAAATCAAATTTAACTCCCAAACGAATTGTTCTTGGAGCACTAATATTAAACGGATTTTGAATCTTCATCATGTAATAGTCACGGAAAGATTGCTCATCTGTTTGGTTTTGAATAGATGTTTGACTTGATGCTGCAGCAAGGTAACCATCATCATCCCAGTTTCCAGTTGCACGGTATACATTCAAACGGTTAAATTGATTAAACATGTTTGTTACACGTACATAAACATTTAAGAAGGCTACTTTTTTCTTATTGTCTTTATTTCCGTACTGCAAATTAAATGTTTTATCAAACTGCATATCCAAACGGTACGACCAAGGTAATCTTGAACCATTCAATGTTCCATTGATTCCCGCTGCTAGGTTACCAATTCCTTCATCCGTAATAAACGTTTGAGAAGAATAAGGATTTCCTGAGTAGAAATTTGAGAAAATATTTAAACCTGTATTTTCCAAAAACTTAGACTTGCCAATTACTGGTCCGTTGTAATCTTTTCCTTCTCCATAACGGTAATCAAATGTTACAGCGAAAGCATGGCGTTGGTCATAACTGTATGGGAAAATATTTCTCAAGTTAGGAAGTCCAGCATTCACTAGCGCACCCATAGATGTCGCATCTGAACCTGTTCCATCAGCAAACTGCAATGTATAATTTGCAGTCATGCGAATGTTTCCTGTTTGTCTTAAATCGTAAGCTATTGTCATACCTTTTACTGTTCCAAAATCTCTATTTCCGTAAGTTTTGTATGTTGCAGGGTAAGCTTGGAAAATGTTCACCAACTGTACATTGTTACGTTGCTCTCTGTAGAACGCAGAAATCTTAACGGAGGAGGTGCGTGTTAAAACTTGTTGGAATCCTAACTCATAGTCAACCGTTTTTTCTGGTTTCAAATTCGAGTTGCTGATTACCGCATTTCTTGATTGGATGTATTGGTATTCATATGGATCAAAACGGTAACCTGAAGTTGGTCGTTTTGTCAAGATGTCATAGTGCGCAAAGAATGATGCCTCTTCTGAAATCGGGAACGAGAAAGCTACACGAGGCATGATGTTCACTTGCGCTTTATAGTCTGTAAAAGCATCCGCCGTAGGCGTTTCCAAAGATGGATCTTGCAACCATGGAGCGATACCATTCGGTCCTTCAACCAATTTAGGATCTTCAATAGGTGTACCAACTGAATTGTACCAATTCATTCCAGTTCTAAATCCTTTGATTTCAGTTGGATTTTGTACATCATTTACATAAACAATATTGTCGTCAGCCATTCCTTCCGGCAAGTTTACCCAAGCATATTGGTTTGGATCACTTTCTTTCAGTGCACGCACTTCTTTTACTGTCTTAGCGTTGTAGAACAAATATTGATCTTTCAATACTGGTTGATTTGCATCGAATACATCTACACGAACACCTACATTGAATACGATGTCATTGAAGGCAAACTTATCCATGATGTATCCAGCCATGTAAATTGGTTGGAATGCACCAACAAATCTTTTGTAGTTGCGGTTCTCATCATACTCATTGAAATACTTATTTATATCTGTATTTCCTTTTACTTTTTTACCTGTATGATCAAAACCATAGTATGATACAAAAGAGTTTCCACTGTTCAATAATTCATCCGGAGAGAACATATCATATTGAAATAGATTTGGATCATATTGATCGATATCAACAAAGTCATCACCTGAAGCGCTCAATCCTAATTTGTTTCGAAGGTTAAAATCAAAGAAAGACTGGTTATCATTGTTAAGTTGACCTCCAAATTCACCTGTTCCGCTTGTATTTGCGTAACCTGAATTCAAACGTTCGTATGTAATTGCTTTGAATGATCCTGAATCGGATACAACTCCGCTGTTCAGATCCAATTCTCTAATGTGGAAGTTAGCCAATTGTCGGGCAATATTCCAAATTCCAGTTGGACCAAAATCACCACTTGACCAACCACGGTCAACGCGTTGCTCGTATTCAAATCCTAAAGAGATACTATGATCTCCAATAATCACTGATCCAGCTCCTGTTACACGGAATTGGTCGTTTTCAAATTTACCGAATCCATTGTATGGTGCCCCGATATTGCTCCAAATTCCGTAAACACTTTGAGGGGAATCTCCATTACGAAGTGCATTTCCTTGGTTGATTTGGGTTAAGTTCTCATAATGACCAAAAGGTGCTCCTTCGTAGATATCGTAGTATTGTGTTGTAATAGCCGCTAATGCAGCATTTGTTTCTGACGGTGTGTAATCAACCTGAACATCTTTGAATCCATCATGCACATACATTTGTGTCGCATCATTGAATGAATAAGATGGTCTACGTGTTGTCACAAATTTACCAACGTATCCATAGTTGAATAAATTGTATTGATGCTTTGGATCGTAAGACTCACTAAATGATTTAGAGTAATCAACCATCAAACTGTAAAGTGCCGATTTAATTTTTGAACTACTTCCTTCACGCTCATTGTTAAAACGTTGTGTTAAACGTCCAAATAAACGATAATCATAAGATTTATTGTAACCAAAATTTGTAAAATTCAAAAGTGATCCTCCGTAAGAATAGCTATTTCCAGTGCTATAATTCATAGAAGCACCAAATTGAAGATTCACAGATGGCCCCGTATTTACATCAATTTTGGCTTGGCCAGAATACACAGTGTTTCTTGCGTTCATTCTCCAAGCTGTTTTTTCGAAATCGCTTTCACGAAGGAACAAAGCGTTGTGGAATGTACCGAATCCTGTAGAGTTTGGTCTTAATGGATTTGCCAACAAATCATCGCGAACATCCTTTTTAATACGGTAGCTACCACCTGCAAGCGGACGGCTATCTAACTGATCTGTTAAATTGGCAGAAATTAAGAAACCTAATTTCGGTTTTGTTTTCTTGCCAGTAGAATCACGTTGCATCCAAAGTGGACCAGACAACATTCCTTCTACAAGGTTATATCCAAATTTATCTAATCCAAATACCTTACCATCATAACCATCAGGATCCGCACCTTTAAAGTAGACGCCCGAAGACACTCCTTCTATCGAGCCAAAATAAACTGCTGATGGACCACGTGTTGTAATCGAGATAATTCCACCCGTTACGTCACCATAGTTAGCTGGAACACCACCTGTAATTACAGCAACTTCTTCCAAAGCCGATTTAGGGATATTTGCAGAACCACGAACTTTAATCCCGTCTATATAGTAATACGTACCATCAGAACGTGAACCACGAACAGAAATTGCTCCTGAACCTTCATTTGAATTGACTCCACCTACAGATCTTGCGACACCTTCAGCAGAACGAACAGGCATTCTATTGATATCCTCACGCGTTACTGTTGCTCCAGATGCACCACCATTTTTATCAATGAGTGGAACTTTATAGATCACAACTTTTACCTCTTGCTCATCTTTTACTTTTTTCGCGAGCGTTAAATTATCTAAGAAGGTAATTCTGTCTGGGGAAATGGCAACACCTGTCATCACTGACATGTTGTAGCCTGAAAGTGCATTCGAAAAATGCAAATCATAGGTTCCTGGAGGAATACCATTGATCTGGAATTTTCCTTGAGCATCTGTTGTTGCTCCACTTTTAATTTGATCTCCCTGTTTCAAAAGGACCTTCGAAAGTTCAATTGGAAGTCCCGTTGATTCGTCTTTGATTGTCCCTTTTAGGGTACCAAGACCCGACTGAGAAAATGCATAAGTTCCTACAAACAGGACACTTAATAACAATAACTTTAGTTTACCCACCATATGAATGCGTATAAATTTTACTATATCTCGTTTTTTAAAGATTGTAAATATAGAGAAATCCATATTGATTTCCTCACAAATTTGAAAAAATATATATGAAAATTAATTAGCAACTTTGCGGTATGTGTATGAACTAACTGTTAATTAATTGATAAATGTCTAAAACATTTTATAAAATTTATTTATCAGATGGATTGAGTTCAGTGGCTATTGAAGAAAAAAAGCCATTCGGGGCTTATTCGGACGAGCAATTATTTCCAGAAGAACAGGATCAATTGTACGAGATTAAAAATGAATTCAGAAAAATTGAATTTTTAGGTGTCCGCCGAATTAGAAACGAATCAACATTGCACTCACCTATTTACTATTCGGAATCAAGAAAACCTTATCTAAAGCATGACTTGAACACATTTATTTCCATCAGTCATTCTAAAAATTATTGCGCACTTGGTATAAGTGCAAACGATATTGGCATTGACATCGAAGAGATCAATCCACGAATCGAGCAAATTTCATCTCGCTTTGTAAACGATGAGGAAAAGCAGTTTATTGGGCATGATTCGATACAAGATTTGACTAAACTTTGGACCATGAAAGAGTCTATGTTTAAATTAAATGACCGAACGGGAATTGAGTTCAAAACTGAATTAATTATTGAAGGGAAATCAGGTGAGGTTTACTCCGGAAAGATGTTAATACAAAATGGATGGGTACAAGTTAAATTAGAGTGTTTTCAACTTGGCAAATTAGTGGTCTCCGCCTGCAGTTACGCTTAATTTTATTTTCTAAAAACTTGCTTTCAGACTTAAGTCAAGCCCTTTTACAGAATGAGTTAATGCGCCAATAGAAATGAATTGAACACCTGTTTCGGCGTAAGGACGAATGTTGTCTATGGTTATGCCTCCTGAGGCTTCGGTTTCATAGGAATCAGGAATCAGTTCTAACGCTTCTTTTAGTCTTTCTGGCGTAAAATTATCTAACATAATTCTGTCTACTCCTCCGATTTGAATAACTTCTTGTAATTCCGCTAAACTTCGCACCTCAATTTCAATTTTTAACGTGCGTTTTGAATCACTTAGGTATTTTTTCGTTTTCTCTATAGCGTTTTTGATTCCTCCAGCATAATCGATGTGGTTATCTTTCAGCATTATCATGTCATACAGTCCAAAACGATGATTTTCACCACCACCAATTTTAACCGCCCATTTTTCTAGAAAACGTATACCTGGGGTTGTTTTTCGCGTATCCAATACCTTCGTATTACAACCTTCGATCACCTGAAGTACTTGATTTGTTTGTGTGGCAATTCCACTCATTCGCTGCATGCAATTAAGAACCAACCTTTCAGAAGTTAAAATGGCCTGAGAGGAACCAGAAACATGAAACACAATGTCTCCTACTTCAACCGTATCGCCGTCCTTTTTATATACCACTAAATCAAGTGACGGGTCTACCAATTCATAAATTCTTTTTGCTACTTCGATTCCGGCAATAATGCCTTTTTCTTTTACGAGCAATTTTGCTTTTCCTTTAGCATCAGCAGGAATACATGCAAGAGTAGAGTGATCTCCGTCACCAATATCCTCTTGTAAAGATTTTCGAATGAATTCATCTAACATAGAACAAAGATAGCATAGCTCGTGTTCTTCTGAAACTTTGTGATTAATTTTATCCGATGAACACGCATTCCATCCTTGTCTTAGAGAAAATTAAGGTGCTCCCAACAGATGCTGGTGTGTATCAGTTTTTCGATTCAAAGGGCGTAATTATTTATGTTGGAAAGGCAAAGAATTTAAACAAACGTGTCCATTCTTATTTCAAAGCGAATATTACAGATGGAAAAACGCGTGCTTTGGTTAAAAACATAGCGGACATCAAGTTTACTGTTGTTTCTTCGGAATTAGATGCATTGCTTTTAGAAAATAACCTCATCAAATCGTATCGTCCACGCTATAACATATTGCTGAAAGACGATAAAACCTATCCTTGGATTGTTGTCAAAAACGAAGCTTTTCCAAGGGTTTTCAGTACAAGAAGGAAAATCAAGGATGGTTCGAAGTATTTCGGTCCTTATCCGAATGTGCGGGTAATGCAAACTTTACTACAATTAATTCGAGAATTGTTTACACTTCGAACGTGTGCATTGGATCTGGCTCAAGAAAAAATCCATCAAAAAAAATACAAGGTCTGTTTAGAATATCACATTGGAAAATGTGCTGCACCATGCGTAAGCTATCAATCAAAGGAATCCTATGACGAAATGGTAAACTCCATTGAGCTTTTATTGCAGGGAAAAACGTATGCCCTTTGTTTAAGCTTGAAAAAAAGAATGTTTGAACTGGCAGAGAAATATGATTTTGAAGGCGCTCAAAAAGTAAAGGAGATACTGTCGCAAATAGAAAAATACCAATCAAAATCGATGATTGTTTCTCACACATTAAATGAAGTTGATGTCATTACCTACGAGCAAGACGAAGAATTTGTGTTTTTCAACTATTTGGTCATTCGCGAAGGAGCAATTGTTCATACCTACACTTCTCATTTAGAATTAAAACTTACTGAAAACATTGCCTATGTTTTTACTTATGTATTGCCACAGCTTCGATTAAAGTTTGAAAGTTCATCCAAGGAAGTTTTGGTTTTTGACAAAGTTGAATCCATTTTTCCGGACTTCCATTTTCATTGCCCACAAATTGGCGAAAAGAAAAAGTTAGTTGAATTGTCATTGCATAATGTAAAGCATTATCGTTTGCAGTTGAAGAAAAGAGAAATGAATAAGGTTTCGGAGCATGGTGGACTTGATGCATTACTTGAATTACAGCAATCCCTAGGATTAACCTCATTGCCTAATCACATTGAATGTTTCGATAATTCGAATTTACAAGGGACAAATGCCGTTTCTTCTTGTGTTGTTTTCAAAAAGGGCGTGCCTAGTAAAAATGATTACCGTCATTTCAACGTGAAGACTGTTGTTGGTCCAGATGACTTCAGCACGATGAAAGAGGTTGTTTTTAGGCGTTACAGACGTCTTTTAGATGAAGGGGCTCCATTGCCAGGTTTGATCATTATTGACGGTGGTAAAGGACAGTTAAGCGCTGCAATGGAATCCATAGAGGAGCTTGGGATTACAGATCAAGTTAGCGTTTTTGGCTTAGCGAAACGCATGGAGGAGTTGTTTCGTCCAAATCATTCGAAGTCTATAGTATTAGATAGGCGTTCGAAGGGATTAAAATTGGTTCAGCATATGAGAGATGAGGCCCATCGTTTCGGAATCACTCATCACAGAAATAAGCGTAGTAAAAATTCTTTTCAAACAGAATTAGCTGAAATTAAAGGAATCGGCGAAAAAACATGGACACTTTTACTTCAGGAATATAAGTCTGTTGAAAAAATTAAAACATGTACTCAAGAAGAGTTAATAAAAAAAATAGGACAAGCAAAAGCGCTTGTCCTATTGAATTATTTTAAATCATCGTAATTCCTATTTCACGATAAACGGCAATGTTTTTTGTCCATTTGAAGTTAAAATGCGTAACTGATACATTCCAGCTGCTAACTCTTGCGTATTCATCATCACAAGGTTTTTACCTTCTTTCGCTTTCACCAAATGAGTTTGAATGATTTTACCTGAAAGGTCTACCATCGAAATAGTTAAATCATCTGTGTTTGGAAGTTCAAAAGAAACATTTAATTCATCATCCGCTGGATTCGGGAACATTTCCAAGTGAGAGATGGAAGAATGCTCCGCGATGCCTGTAACTAGATCGTTGGAAGGACTACCATTGTACAAATTAATATCGTCTAAATAAATGTTATTTCCTCCTTCTCCTTCAAATCGGAAAAGTACGCGGAATTTATCTGTAAAGTAGTTACTTGTTACATTCGTCATATGCACTGTAACCCAATCCGTTTGAGCATTCGGTTTCCAAGATGTTGTTGACGTTAGTGTAGAGAGTTGATTGCCTTGGATTGTTTTGCGTTGAATCCAATCAGCACCGCAATCACCAGAGATAAATACTTTCAGGTACTCATAGTTCGCAGTTAAAACTTTGCGGTATGCATAGCGGAAACTTAACGTAACTGTTCCTGTTGAAGGCACTGTGGATAAATCAATTTGAGAAGAAGTCAACTCGTCTACATTCGCTGTTCCTTGTCCAAAATTCATCAATTTCGCACATTTCGCCCCTGAATATCCTGTTGTTGATTCGATTGTCCATGCGTTATTCGCGGATGACGAAAACACATCCCATTCTTGGATATTCGATAAACTTGAATAATTCTCAAATCCTTCCCAGAAAGGTAGAGCAGCAGCAGTGTTGAGTACGTGAATAAAGTTGTTTTTTACTTCGCTATCCGACAAGGTGCCATCAGACGAGGTTAACTGCACAGTATAAAGTCCTGGTGTGTCAAAAACGACAGATGGATTCTGACTTGTTGCTGAGGTGCCATTTGAATAAGACCATCCACTTGAAGGAGTAATTGACCATGTCCAAGCATTCGCAACATTATAGGAGTCATCTGTAAAAGAAATTTCGTCACCATTACAAATCGTAGTTTTATCAGCAGTAAATTCTGCTTTACATAAATACAAAACTCCATTTGCACCTACAGCATTAAGGTTAGCTGTTGTCCAAAGATTCGCACGACCAGTATTTGTCGATTGCAATGCAGTTCGCATGCGTGTGCGCTGACCTTCTGTAAACATTTTAGAACAGTACGAATAGTCCATATAGTTCTCCACATTGTCACGGATATCAAATCCCCAATAGGCATTATCGTTACTACATGTATTGGAATTTAATACACATGCTGAAACGCCTATGCAAGTTGGAGTATCTTGTACTTGATCACCATTTCCGGAGCAGCTAGCTGCAGTTCCTGGATTATTATTTGACCCCCAAGTATGGGACAAGTTCAACCAGTGTCCAACTTCGTGTGTTAATGTTCTACTTGTTCCAACAGAACTAGTTCCAATTGATCCAACGTAATCGTGTAATATCCAAATTCCATTTGTCATTTGGTTGGCACCCCAACCAGAGGGATTGTAAGTATATCCTGCAGCTCCTCCAATTTCCCCACAAATAAATACATTCATGTATTTATTTCCTGGCCATTGCCCTTGGTAAACATCATTTCCAGCAACAATTGCATCGACTTGGTTTCCACCATCACTACCATCATAACTAATGGTATTATAGGTTCTCGTTATTCCTTTAAAACAATTGCCATTTGGTGCTTTGGTCGCCAAAACAAATTCGATTTCGATGTCCGCAGGCATTCCGGCAAAATCTGGATGAACATTCGCCGTATCGGCATTTTGTTTTCTATAATCTCTGTTCAAAAGCGCAAGAGCATCCAAAATTTGTTCGTCGGAAATGTTTTCTACTCCATTCATATGCAGTACATGGAAAACAACTGGGATTTTATAAATGGTTGCTTTTTCAGAACCCCCTTTTTTGGAAAGCATTTCAAACTCTGCATCATCCAATTCTTTTGCTTTCACATAGGCAGGATTTTTCATTAGTTCAGCCTGTTTTTTATGCTGAATGCAGTATTCAATTGTTTCGCCTTGGCGCATGTTTCCAGGGTCTAGAACACGTTTTTGCTGAGCAAAAGCATTCATGGAAATGGTTAAGACTGATAAAAAAGATAGGAGTAGATGTCTTTTTTTCATAAGTGTGTTGTTTCTAGCAAAATAGTTTAGCGTTAAAATTAGTGAATTATTCATTATTTCACAATTATTTCATCTTACGAACACATCAAAAAGGACAATTGTTTCGGAGTGCCTGATATTTCACTAATTTTACACTTATGAAAGCAGTAAAAGCATGTGATACCTTATCGATTTCTACGAAGGTTGTATTGCCAAATGACACGAATACCTTGGGTAATTTATTCGGCGGACAATTATTGGCGTGGATGGATGTCATAGCGAGTGTTTCGGCGCACAGACATTGTAAACGCGTAGTAGTAACGGCATCTGTAAACAATGTTTCGTTTCAGAAACCAATCAATCATGCGTCTATCGTAACATTAGAAGCGAAAGTCTCACGGGCTTTTAATTCCTCCATGGAGATATTTGTCGACGTTTTCGTGGAAGACAACCTAACAGGAGCGAAAGAAAAATGCAACGAAGCCATTTATACATTTGTTGCCGTAGATCAGAATGGTGGTCCTATTCAAGTTCCTGAATTAATTCCGGAAACGGCAGAAGAAATTGAGCGATTTGAAGGAGCACTTCGACGCAAACAACTTAGTTTGATTTTAGCAGGAAAAATGAAACCTGCTGAGGCGACAGAATTAAGAAAATTATTCTTAGAGGATTAATCTTTACGAACGCTATCTGCGATGAATTGCGCATCGTGCATGGTCATGCAATGAAAGTGTTTTTTTGGACATTCCTGAAATCCAATTTTTGAACAAGGACGACATGAAAGTCCTTCCACTTGAAAGATTTTGTCGGTTTTTATTCCATTTGGTCTGTAGGGACTCATTCCAAATTCCGGCGTTGTATTTCCCCAAATAGAGATGATTTGTGTTTCAAAACAAGCTGCAATGTGCATCATTCCCGTATCATTTGTGAGCAAACTTTTCGCTTGTGAAACCACGCTTGCGGACTCCAAGATATTCAATTTACCACAAGAATTGACTATTGTTTTATTTGGAAAATGATTGATTATCCATTCACCCATTTCTCGGTCCATCTCCCCTCCTATCAAAACGATATTATTGTCGATTTCTCGAAGGATTTCCACCCACTTTTCCTTTGGCACGCGTTTCGTTTTAAACTGTGCGCCAATAGCAATTGCAACATATGGACCTTGAATCATCGGGAAACGTTCTTCCACATTAACTCTATGAGAAAGAGGGACTGAAAATGTGTTTTCCGTTTGTTCAACTGAATCAATTCCTAATACCTTCAGTGTTTGTAAATAGCGGTCAACGACATGCACATTCGGCATGACCTTTAATTTCCATTTGGTAAAAAGCCATTTTCGTGCATTCAACTTGTCAAATCGAGCAATTTTCGCAGAACTACCAAAGGTTAATCTTCTTGTTCTTAAATTATTGTGTAAGTCAATGATGTAATCGAATTTTTCGCTTTTAATGTCATTTTTGAAAGAGGAAAAGGAATCAGAAAGAAAATGAAAATGGTCAATTCCC
>CAIRMS010000372.1 GCA_903879765.1 uncultured Flavobacteriales bacterium | reverse complement strand
GTCATTGAACGAACTGTAAGAATGCTTTTTTCACTCAATGTAGTTAAGAAGATATTTTTTTATTGAAAGTCTATTCATTTTCTATTCTTCGCTTACTACAAACCAAGGAATATTAAGTTTTCCTTTCAAGAAATAAATCCTCACTTTGTCATTTTTTTCAAGCCGATTGTATAGGTCTTTTGAAACGGTAACTTCTTCAACTTCCTTTCGTTTTCCCCAAGATGTCAATTCAACATAATAAGAAGTATGTTTTCCATCGCTGATTCGCTTGCTGATTACGGATGCGTGGAATGTTTCAGGTTTTGATTTGTCAAACGCACAATTTAACGTAACAACGGCACCATATCCATAGGCAAAGGAAAACAACGTAAAGCTTAAAACGGTTAGAAAGTCTTTTGCCGAGTTAAATTTGAACTCTTTGTTGCCCAGTATCAAAACAGTGGTAAAAGTCAATGCAATTAAAATGGAAGGTGTCCAAATTTTCGAATAGTCAAAAATTTCGTAGTCCAATAATGCCCTTAAAAAAAGTCCCATGCTCGTTGCAAGGATTGCTATAAATATGCTTGGATATGCGGAGTCTTTTCTTTCATTTATTCGGATTAGACCACGGGAGAATTTTAATACAAGGACACAAATAATCGGAAAAACGATCGTAGCAATAATGGCGTATTCATACGGATTGGGTAGGATTAGTATCCAAGCCCCAATTATGCCACCTGTCCAGTTTAAGATTTTGGTAATTTTTTGAGCTTTAATTAATTTTTCCTCTCGCTGTTCTGTAGACCAACCAAATGCTTCGTTATTTAAGATTTCTTCCTTTTCTAAAATTGTTTGAACCAGGTCAAGGTCGGAAAAATGTTCAGCTAACCATTTTGTAATTTCATTGAAATTCCCAAAGTACGTACTGACTTTTATTTTCTGACCGGTGTTTGATTCAATGAAAACATAATTTTCCGTAAACCGATATCCTTTGATATCACGAAGCATCATCTGTTTGGTTGAAAATGCACTGACTATGTAAATTTTATCTTGGTCAATCACGAACTTTCCTTTGATTGCGTCGACGAGTCCAATTACCAAGAAAGCGATCATTGCAATAGATATTAAACTCAAGAGCCAAAATGAGTTCATATCTATTTGGGAACCTGTCAGAAAAGGCATCAAAAGCAACCAAAGAAATAGAGCGATGAGTAAAGGAACCGTAATGTAAACTAAAATAGCCCAAGCTTTTGATAATTTAAATTCTCTCATCGTCATTTTTTTTGTTATTCTTCTTTGTTTTTATCTAGGGCACAAAACAAAGATAAATGAAGGTGCCAAGCAAATCAAAAATATCAAAATTCCCCAAAGTATTTTTTTTCATGTCCTTATTTTTCGTCGTTTTTTAACGGTCATGTTTGATTTTTTCATTTGTGAAAACCATGTCGCAAATACGTTTTAGTTCCTTTTCCTAATAACCCGGGCAAAGTTTGTGATACAAGAGTCTTTTGAGAAGTAAATGATTAATTCTCGACTTTCTTCTTGGTAAAAATTGTAATAAAGTTCATAGGATACTTTTGTGTGGAAGGTCTGTTCATTTGGTTTTCCTACGATTTTTTCAAGCTCCATGAATGACATTCCTTTATGTAAAACGTTTTTCATCAAGTCTTGAATCATGAGGTCTCGGTGATTATAGGACCCATCAATGTGATTCCATGCTATCCGATTAAATTTCTGTTGAGGAGCTTCGCAAGAAACAAGGATGAATAAGATGAGTGGTATTGAAAATTTCAGCATGGATTCTTTAATAAAGTTCTCTAACATCACTTTTCGTTCTAATCAATTATCAGCTATTTCTATTCATTTACTCTTTGATGACACGGTCACTCGTTAATTTCACTTGTTTATTTTCGATGTCCACTAAATAACGAAAGTAAGAAACGTATGCGTCTTTTCCCTTGATTTTTCCCCAACCAGTTACACCTACGATGTAT
>CAIRMS010000371.1 GCA_903879765.1 uncultured Flavobacteriales bacterium | reverse complement strand
TTGGTGTTGGGTTAGCAGAAAGAGTAACAGGTAGTCCACCGCAAATTATTGTATCCTGAATATTGAGTGTTGGAATTGGATTAACGGTAACGTTAGCAACAGCAGCGACACTAGGACAGTTATTTACTGTGTAGGTAACCGAGTAGGTCGCAGATGCGGAAGGAGAAACGTTGATACTCGCTGTAGTCTCAGTGGTACTCCAAAGGAAATTACCCTGATTAGCGGGTATTCCAACGGCAGTTAATGTTGCAAATTGTCCGGCACAAATTGTTTGATTATTAACTGAAACAGTAGGTATCGGATTTACGACAATATTTCCAGAGGATGGACTTGAAGTAGAAGAACAACCATTTAGTGTGTACGTAACGGAATAATTTGTAAATGTAATAGGGTAAACTAAAATAGTTTGAGTTGTTTCACTATTCGACCAAAGGTAGGATCCCCCCGGAATATTAACGCTTGGGGAAAGAGTTAAAGGAGAACCAATACATGTTGTCGTTAATTGAGGTAAAGAAACGAAGGGTAGAGGATTGACTATTAAATTTAGTGTTACAATCGAATCACATCCATTGACCGCCTGTAGCGTATGCGTATATGTTCCTGATGCCGATAAAGTTTGACCATGAAACTGCGTCGTTGAACCTTGGCAGATGCTTAAGTTGGTACTGGAGCTGAAGGTTGGATTAACGACTAAAGTGAGATTGACAGTTGAATCACAACCTGAAATTGACTGAAATGTTTCAGTATAATTACCAGCGGTCGTTAAGTTATTTCCACCAAAGGAGTAGGTTTCTCCTTGGCAAATATTAACGGTCGAATTTATTACATGATTCGGATTTATAGTAATATAAATTAAGTCAACATTATACCCACAAAATCCCCAAAGATTTGAAGTGGTGAGTGTAAGAACAACCGAACCATTGGCTATGTCTTGAACTCCAGGTAAGTAAACTGCAGTCAATGAAAAAACATTTGTAAAAGTTCCATCACCTGAAGTTGACCAAGTGTAAGAATATGGAAATCCACCGCCATAAACTGTCGCACTAAGATTAACAATTTCACCTGCACAAATCTCTTGATTTGGACCTATATTTATGTACGAAGGTTGTATTACGTTAACTTGAATTAATTCTGATTGCGAGCTACAGCCTCCAGGTACTAAATTGGTAATAATGCAATAATAAAAATAGGTTCCAGGTGAAAGATAGTTGGGTGTAAAAGTAGGTGAATTCGCTCCTGGAATGAGTGTTCCCCCAGCTTGATACCATTGATAACTATATGAACCCGTACCGCCCGATGCAGAGACGGATAATGTCACTTGGTCATATTCACATATAGAATATATGCTACTACCTGTTGGTATAACCGGCGCCACACATTCTTCATCGTAATATCCATTACCACCTGGTGTACTTGAGGGCCCGTCTATGCCAGGATCACCATTTTCTGGTAATTCATATCCATTTCCACAAACTGTACAGTCCCGAAATAAGTGATAACTAGGTGTTAAAATGGTTTGGCCAGTAGTATCCAAATTGGGCGGGTCGTTCAAAACAAAATCAATCAGATTGGCTAAAATAGTTGGTGTATTAGAACTAATCTTAAAATAGTAGGTATTCAACGGAATTGAATTCTCATAAAGCGTTCCAGAGAGTATGCCAATGGGATTACCGATGCAATTGATGCTGTCCTGGTAACTTAAGTCTAAAATCGAGTCACCGAGTGTAAAAATAAAATGTGTGACACCTGCCACAGTTGAAACAATAGTATTTGGATGTGTCAAAAAAGGAATGAGTTGTGATAAATCACACGGATTACCGCAAGCGCAACTTGCATTACTATTTAATCCACCCAATCCACCTTGTCCACCGACACCACCAATCATGGCTGAACCGCCTGCGACATTTACAAAACTGGTATTCACAGCACCGCCACCTTTTGAGATTTTTATGGCACCACCAGCACCACCATGTCCTCCGCCTCCGCCATTTCCGCCATCAGCTCCGTCTCCACCGCCTCCACCACAGATTCCGTCTCCTCCAACCCCACCATTTGTTGCTGATGTTCCCGCCGTTCCGGAGCTACCCATCGCCTTGATTAAGGTGTTATTATGGTTAATGCTACCGGCTTTAATTAAAATGATTCCTCCACCAATTCCACCGTTTCCACCGTTTCCACCATTTCCACCGATTTCACCGTTCTCGCCAGGGGTTGCACAATTACTTCCACCGCCACCAGCACCCGTTTTTCCGTTACCACCGTTTCCGCCAGCACCACCATCTCCCAAATACAAATGGCTTGCTGAATTTGAATTATGTGTATTATTACAAGAAGCAATTGCATTTCCGCAAGGTAAAATGGTCGTTGTGCTATTGAAAAATGCGAGAGAACCGTTTGTTCCGTTTGTCCCCAAATCTCCATAAGCACCACCGTTTCCAGCGCCATTTATTCCGCTACCGCCCATACCATAAAGACCACTGGAGCTCGTGTTTGATCCAGAAAAGCCACCTAAACCACCTAGACCTCCTGTTCCACCAATTCCACCGTTTCCACCAAAAAATCCTTTGTTTGAGGCATCAATTTCCCCGGCATCAAGGGAAAGAACGTTGGAAACTAAAAAACATATGACACCTCCTGTTTCACCATCCCAGGCTGGACAAGTAATGCTATTTCCTGTTGAGATGCTTACATTCGAAAATTGGGGCACTTTTATCATCTGAGAATAATTCGCAAATACAGTATTCGAAATGGTACCTGCAGCTAAATTAACATCTGTACCGGAAACAGAGACAACTGTTCTCAATTCATATTCTCCAGTCAACATATTTATGACCAAAACAACATTTCCGCTTGATAATGAAAAGGCGCTTGTGTTTAACAAGGTGAAAGTAGTTCCAGATGTGCTTTGAATCTTTTTGTAACTATTAACAATCGTATTTGCTCCAATTACAGGGATTCCATCCGAACCATTTCCAAACTGACCAAACAGCGCAACATGGAGTAGAAAAGAAAATAAGAGGAATATAAATTTCATCAAAACAGATTTTAGGCAAAGCTACAAAAATCAAGATAAACTTATCTTAGGTCTAATCAGCTGATTTGCCTTTGTATTTCAATGATTCCACTTTCCACTAGAAAAATGTAATTCATGTGTTGATGTATACACAGAATTTTCCCCATGGAATTTCAAGGATTAATTCTCAGAAATCCCTAAAAAATTTGATAGGTAAAAAGAGTTATTTTTTTCAATCACCTTGACAACTCGAATGAGCTTGTTTTCATTTTCCGTACTTCCACCTTTAATGGTTAATTGAAACCATTCTCCATCGTTTAAATTTCCAAGGTATTTTATATCAGTCAATTTTTTAACGACCCAACCACCATTTCCATTTTCAAAAAGATGTCCATAATTTGTATAGTTCAAATCAAACGTTGCGCTCCATTTGCTTTTCAAGGTTGCTTCCTCAATGCTGCCTGGATATCCCCAATTAAAATCCATGACATCCCTAACGAAATTGAAACATTCTTTTGTCATATAGCTTGTGCTACCATCAAAATCCCGATCCTTATCCATCGAAACAATTTTCTTTAGCCAATTTTCAATTTTAGAGTGATCTCCATTCAATTTAGTCAATTTTGATTTGTAAGAATCAAAATTAGTTTCTGGAATTAATTCAAGTTCTACCGTTTTTGAAGCAAGATTAGCATCTTCTTTTTTATCCTTAAGTTCCTTAGTTTTTTTGGAGCTGTCTTTTGGAACTGTTTCTTTTTCAGTTTCTTGATTGCAAGAGGAAAGCAAAATTAAGGCACAAAAAATAAAAAATGAGCGCTTCATAATGTGTTTTAATTAGATCAAAATTCTTCGACAATTTTGGGTTAAAGTATCATTTTCAAAACTAAAGAAATAATAAAATATTTGCTACGAATCAAATCAAAGAATTTAAACGTCGATGTTAAAATAATTTCCTAAAAGAATATAGTTAAGTTTCAATGTGGCAATTTCAAGCCAAGTTCTTCCTCAAGTTCCTCGAAACTGAATACAAAATGCTCGTAAAAATACTGTTTCTCTTCTTCCGTCCATTGACTCATGATTTTGGCATCTTCGTCAAACATTCGTTCATACTTAGCCATTTTGGTCGTGTCTTCTAAGATCTTTACATCCATACTTAAACTTTCAGGATTCTGAAATTTCCTTGTTTGAGCGCAGCCTAAAAGAAGAAGGGAGCAAATTAATATCACGTGTGTTTTCATGGGATTTGGTTTTAAGCGTAATACAACATTTTTCAAACTAAATTTGGTTAGTTCATGTATCCATTTAGCGATTTAGGGTAGATTCATGTTCAATCTTTTCACTGATATTTTTGACGATTTCCCCTGCCAATTGTGGACTTGGGTATTTTAAATTATCCACAATGACAATGATACTATATTTAGGTTTTGAATGCGGGAAATATCCAGCGAATCCTGAAAGGTACTTTCTGTTAAAATTTTCTGTAATGCGTTGCGTGGATGTTGTTTTACCAGCGATTTCAACTTGATTTGATTGAAAACTCACCCCGTTTCCTTTTGTCATAGCTTTTCTGAGAAAATACCTTAGTTCTTGTGCCGTTCGCGTTGAACAGATTCTGGTAGATTTAATCCTCTTTGGATAAAACACTTGATTTTTTTTCTCGTTTTTTATCCAGGAGATAAAACGTGGTTGAACAAGTTGACCCTTATTGGCAAGCGCATTATAATAGGTCAAAATTTGAATAGGGGAGAGTTTTAATCCATAACCAATTGAGAGCCAAGGCAAGGTAATTGTTGCCCAGTTTTTTGAATCAGTAGATGGAATTTGTTGTTTTGTCTGTCCCTGAAATGGAAGCTTCATTTCTTCTTGGTTAAAACAATTTTTCAACCTCGAAATATAGTGCTTAGGTTCTTCGTTGTAAGCTTGTGTGATGGCTTTTGCAAAGATAACATTCGAAGAAAAGGAAAGTGCGTCTCCTAATGAAAGCTCACCAAAACCTCCCGTTTTTGCATCCTTTAGAATGATACCAGAATAAGCGATGACACCATTTCCAGAAGAATAAATTTGTTGAGCAGTTGATTTCCCATCTTCCAGCAAGGCCATGACGTTAAAGGTTTTAATAAAACTACCAGGCTCAATTAACTGGTCTACGACACTATTTTTATGCGTAACGTATTTTCCCATCGCGGTTTTTTCCAAATTGACCAACGCAAGGATTTCTCCCGATTGAACTTCCATCACGGCTACACAGCCTTTTTCGGCATCATTTTTAATGAGTTCCGTTCTTAAAATTTCTTCCGAATCCTTTTGAATGAGTGTATCAATAAAAGTTTGGACTTTAAATTCACTGTGTTGATGAGGTTTTGTTGGGAAATAAGTACTTTCTGTTAGTTGGATGATTTCTTGATGATTCAAGATCAACGGCGTTCTTTCGCAATTCAAACAAGTAAATAGAATGACCGAATAAAACAAAAATTGAACCGTGGTATAAGCGGGTTTTAAGTACCTATTTTTTGAAGCCATAATGCTAAAACTAAAATGTATCGATTTGTTACGTGATTAAATTTAAAAAGATAATTTGTTGATTCACATGTAACCAAAATAAAATTTAGAATTATCTCGATTGTTTAATTCAGGCTTATGCTCCTTCGATCACCTATTCATATGAAAAAACGACATTTTATCATTTTTACATTGTTTCTGTTGTCTTTTACAGGTATTGCACAATCCAAACTAAACGACACCATTGGGGGAATTATCTTATCCTCACACAGATATCATAGAAAGAACAGTCCTTTCATTCGATTTAAAACGATCATGTATTTTGTAAACATAGAGGATAAATATGTCTTGCAATTTGATGGTTTTCAAGCCGTAATGGATGCTAAAATTCAATCCATTTCCATGGTTGATTCTGTCATAAAGCTAACTTATTTAGGATTTAATCGAAAACTTGAACAAGGTTTCACAGAAACCATCACTTATGATCTGCGCGTTAACAAGTGCAGACTACAAAGAGATAAGAAAAGAATCATTTACATCAAACCAGAATGTGAATTTAAAGAGGATCAAGCATGGTACATGATACCTGAAAACTAACATCTATTTAAGAATGAAGTAAACACTTTGAAAAATAAATTCTAATTCCCTTGACTATGAAAACATGCATCCTCGTTTTTACATTGTTTAGTTTTATGAGTTGTCAAAAATCTACTTGGATGACCCCATCAACTACAACGCAAAATCACCTGCCAAAGGAAATGAATTATCTATCGGAACAAGAAGCGTTAGGATATTGGTTGTTAAGTCAATCTCAACAAGTTCGGGATGATTTCAAAAAAGATTTCACCTTTTCAGGTAAGGAAATAAAAGAATACGTAGATTCTTTGAAAATAAATTCACAAAGCATTAAATTTTAGTCGCTTGCACAAGTGTATATTTTGAAAAATGAATTTCCAAACCGCTTATAGTTAGTTGATTAAATTGATGATGAAGGTAAGAATACTCTCCTGTTTGATTTTAATGAATTTCATTTCTAGAGCCCAATACCTTGGACCCATGGAACCAGAATTGTATCAAACGTTGACCGTTGTTGAGCGTGATTTGTTTGATGCATGTGTCAAAGAGAGTGGGATTCCACTAGATTCGATGATCTGGATTCAAATCGGAGATTCCGTGTATAACGAAGTGGTATTAGACGATGGTCATTCCTACCATTACTCCAAGCGAACCATTATTGAAAATAGCGATGGGGAACATTGGGTGTTGGAGGATAAAGGCTCTTTTCATTTGGAAAAAC
>CAIRMS010000370.1 GCA_903879765.1 uncultured Flavobacteriales bacterium | reverse complement strand
GTGTTTCCATAGTAATTCACGAAGTGATTGTAATTGTTCGGATAGACAAAGAAATCTTGTTCTCTCGCAAAAACAAATTCCGCCGATAATTTTAGTTTTGGTAAGAAAGCTTCACTCGGATTCTTTACCGAAAACACTTCTTTTGCTTCATAGGTTAAACCACGTCCCGCTTTGTAGCGTAAATTGGAATTTGTATTTCGTTCACCAACGATTCGAACTGGTTTGTTGACCTTGATTGTTCCGTGGTCGGTTGTAACGATTAATCGGATTCCAGCATCTGCAATTTTCTTGATGATTTCCAATAATGGAGAGTGCTCGAGCCAAGAAACGGTGATGGATCGATATGCTGACTCATTATCGGCTAATTCGCGAATGACTTCCATTTCAGTGCGTGCATGGGAAAGCATATCGACAAAATTGTATACAATGAAGTTTACATCATTGTCTTTCCAAGTATGAAAAGAATCGCCAAGTTTTTTTCCAGCTTCAACGTTGGTAATTTTATTGTAGCTCCATTTTACGTTTTTCCCCAATCGTTTTAATTGCGCATCAAGGAAATCTTTTTCGTGCATGTTTTTCCCTCCTTCATCTTCTTCATTTTTCCACAACGTTGGAAAACGTTTTTCGATTTCTGAAGGCAACAATCCTGCAAAGAATGCATTACGCGCATAATGTGTAGCTGTTGGTAGTATTGAGAAGACAATCTCTTCTTCTTCTTTGGAGAAATAACGCGATAAGATCGGTTCAATCATCTTCCATTGGTCGAATCTCAAGTTATCGATTACGAGAACGGCAGTTTTTTCTTTTCCAATGAATGGTGCAATTTTATCTTTTACTAATGTATGAATCATTTGCGGAGCTTCTTCTGTTCCATTCACCCAATCCAGGTAGTTGTCTTCAATGAAATCACAAAAAAGTTTATTTGCTTCCTTTTTTTGCATTTCGAAAATTTCGCGCATTCCGGAATCTTCGATGTTGTCTAATTCAAGTTCCCAATATACAAGTTTTGCATAGAATTCTTTCCATTCTTCGGCATCCATGCGTCCCATCAATTGCATGCCAAGTTGACGGAATTCCTGTTGGTAATTTGAATTGGTTTTTTGACTCACTAATTTCGATAAGTCAAGGTTCTTCTTAATACTTAGGAGGATTTGATTCGGATTTACCGGTTTAATTAAGTAATCCGCAATCTTGCTCCCTATAGCTTCTTCCATGATGTGTTCTTCTTCACTTTTCGTTATCATCACGATGGGAACAAGTGGTTTTTGTTCTTTGATTTGGAATAAGGTTTCGAGTCCAGTCAAGCCTGGCATATTTTCATCCAAGAAAATAATATCATATTGATTTAATAGTGCTTTCTCGATGGCATCTTGTCCATTGGTAACGGGATCAACACTATAACCTTTTGCTTCAAGAAACAAAATGTGTGGTTTCAATAATTCAATTTCATCGTCCGCCCAAAGAATTTTTCCCTGCATATGCCTTATTTTTAATAGTTTTGAATGAATTTAATTAAAGGTACTCAATTGCAACCGAATCAACATCGAAACAACAAGAAGAAAATTATTAACGACCCAGTCTATGGTTTTATTACAATTCCGGACGAAATAATTTTCGATATTTTGGAACATCCTCATATGCAACGACTTCGTCGAATTATGCAATTGGGATTAAGTCACCTTGTTTATCCAGGGGCAAATCATACGCGTTTTCATCATGTTTTGGGCGCAATGCATCTGATGAGTCAAGCAGTTGCAACGATTCGTCGCAAAGGACATGAAATCACGATCGAAGAGGAACGTGCGGTATGTTTAGCTATTTTACTTCACGACATCGGACATGGTCCATTTAGCCATGCATTAGAATACGATATTGTTTGCGGTGTAAGTCATGAAGAAATCTCATCCTTTTTCATTGAAGAATTATCCAAGGAATTCGATGGTCAGTTAGATATGGCTTTACTGATCTTCCAAAATAAATACAGTAAACCATTTTTACATCAATTGGTTTCTAGTCAACTCGACATGGACCGTCTCGACTATTTAAATCGTGATAGTTTTTATTCAGGTGTGAGTGAAGGAATCATCGGGACAGATCGATTGATTGAAATGCTGAACGTTCGCGATGGACAATTGGTATTGGAAGAAAAAGGAATTTATTCGATTGAAAAATTCATTGTAGCTAGACGTTTGATGTATTGGCAGGTTTATCTTCATAAAACTGTAGTTGCTGCTGAGTTTATGTTGATTCATGCATTGCGTCGCGCTAAATTTTTGGCGAAACGAGGAGATGAAGTTTTTGCGAGTCCAGCTTTGTCCTTTTTCATGAAACAAGACATTACTGAAAACGACTTTCATCAACGTAAAGAAGTCCTAGAAAATTTTGCTCAATTAGACGATTACGACATTTGGTCCGCAATTAAAGTGTGGCAAACACATAGTGATCCGATATTGTCGCAATTAGCAAAGTCATTGGTGAACCGTAAGCTGTTTAAAATCGTTATTTCGAAGGATCCGTTTAGCGAAGAGCGCATTGCGACGGAGCGTAAGCGGGTACAAGATCAATACGGATTAACCAGTGAAGAGGTCGACTATTTTGTTTATTCGGATATATTGACAAACAAAGCGTATAATCAAGATAAACAGAATATTAATCTGTTGATGAAAAATGGTGACATTATCGATTTAACAAAAGCATCTGACAATTTGAATATTTCTGCATTGGCCCAACCAGTGGAAAAATATTTTCTCTGTTTCCCGGCATAAGTCTGGGTCCCTCCACACAATAAATTTCCATTTCTGCGTTATTCATTTGGTCTAAAAAATCAAATATGTAAAAAAAAATACGTGAAAAGTTGTACTAAAGTGAAACTAATTGTATTTTTGTATGGAGAAAGTGGGAGAGAAGTTAAGAGATATCCTCTTTTTTGAAACGTATTTTGAAGATTTTTTTGTTCAGCAAAAGCCTAAAGTAAGGGAGAAAATCATTTGGACCCTTGAGTTATTGCAAGAGTTGCCTGTAATTCCAGCTCAATACCTGAAGCACATTCACGGAACAGATGGTTTGTATGAGATACGCATTCAAAACGGCAGTGATATTTTTCGCATTTTTTGTTTTTTCGATGAAGGAAAATTGGTGGTGCTCATCAACGCATTTCAAAAGAAAACTCAGAAACTTCCACGAAAAGAAGTCAAACGTGCCATTCAATTAAAAAAGGATTATGAAAACAACAAGTAAAGTATTGACATTAGATCAGTTCAAAGACAAGCATTATGGTCCCAAAGGTTCAGAAGCTCGAGATGTCTTAGAAAAAGGCTATCAAGAATTTCGAATAGGAGCGCTGTTGCAAAGTGCAAGATTAGAGAAAGGGATGACTCAAGAACAATTAGCCACAAAAGCGGGTAC
>CAIRMS010000369.1 GCA_903879765.1 uncultured Flavobacteriales bacterium | reverse complement strand
TTTCATGATATAAATTTTGTTGCTTTGGTCGGTCAAGGAATATGCCAACGATGAAATTGTGACATTTTGACAAGATTTAATTCTCTTCCGCCATAAATTCTCGGTCATTTGAAATAATTTGTCACTTTTGTAGCATGAAAGGATATGCATTTATTACTGGCGCTAGCTCTGGATTCGGAGCTGCCATTGCGGAAACATTAGCAAACGAAGGATATAACTTAATCATTGCCGCACGTCGCACGGAACGATTAGAGGACTTAACGTCTCGTTTAAGTGCTTTACCAATAGAGGTGCGCATGCTTACGATGGATGTACGAAATGAAGCGGAAGTGCAAGTAGCAGTTTCATCTTTGCAAGAGGATGTTCAGAATCGCATCGAAATACTTGTTAACAACGCTGGACTTGCAGTAGGACGCGGACCAATTGACCAGGGGATTTCCGATGACTGGGACCGTATGATTGACACCAATATCAAAGGACTCTTGTACGTGACAAAAGCTGTGGTTCCATTTTTAAAGAAACAACAGCACGGACACATCGTGAATATTGCAAGTATTGCGGGAAAAGAAGTTTATACCGGAGGAAACGTTTATTGCGCTAGCAAGCATGCCGTAGATGCGCTTTCAAGATCCATGCGCATTGATTTAATTTCTTACGGAATCAAAGTGACAAACATTGCTCCTGGAGCAGCGGAAACAGAATTCTCACTCGTGCGCTTCAAAGGCGATCAAGCAACCGCTGATTCCGTTTATGAGGGTTATGATGCCTTACAAGCGCAAGACATTGCGGATAGTGTATTATTTGCCGTAACGCGTCCGGCGCATGTTAACATCAGTGACATTACCATTATGCCAACGGCGCAGGCAAGCGCTACAATCGTACACAAAAAGGATTAATTCCCCTCTGAATCTGTTGGCATTTCGTTAAGGGGCGCAAGGGGCATTAGGTTTTGAATCAAATCCTCGTAGCGTTGTTTCAAACGTTTTTTCTCGTCAGCTTTCGCAAAGGATTTCCCTTCTTCCAATTCAGCAATTTCCATATCCAACGCATTCACCAATTCCATGTAGTTTTGGATGTTAAATTGAACTGCTTGCTGAACCCAATATTTCATTAATTCAGACCCAACCTCATTGTAATGAATGTAAGCAGCGTGTGATTTTTCTTGAAGATCAATGTTCATGCGCGTGATGTAAACAGCGTAAGAAATCATTGCTTGAAGGGCCTTTTCACCTTTCAAATCACTTTTGTAAATCAATTGATCAAAGTAATCGTAATCAGATGAATCTCCAAACTGAGCAAGGACTTCTGAAATTGTTACTTTGAGTGCATTGGCCGTTTCATTTTTCATTCCACGAGCTGTATTTAATGCCGCTTTTTCATCTAATTTAGCAAACGAAGCAAGTCCAGAAGCTATGGCGTTATATGATTTTTCTTTTTCGAAAAAAGTCTTGAAAAAAGTAGTCGCTTCATCCACCTCCAAAAGGGTTAATAAAGACACTGCAGCAACTCGAACATCCGATTTAGGGTCATTTAATGCAAGTTCCTTGATTTGTGGAAGGTAGGCTATTGCATCCTCTTTTGTTTTCTTTTTAATCAATTCAATTGCTTTTGTTCGAATATTCCAAAATGGGTCATTTAAAGCATCCTTTACGACTTTTGCAACATTCTCATTTGCAGTATTTCCAATGCGATTTAATGCTGTAGCACGTGCTTTCCATCGTTTTGCATTGTAAAATTGGTGAATGAATTCATCCGTTGACTTCGCTTCAAAAACTTTACCAAGTAACATTTGAGACTCATCGAATAGGACATTTTTAACAAGCCCTTTGGTTGGGAAATAAAAGCTTTGAGATACGGAGTCCACAACAATGCGCGTTGTCGTTTTTCCGGATTCATCCCAAATAGCGATGTCTACGGGTAATTTATAAATTGGGAACTCGGTATAATTTTGCGTTTGTTTTACGGTTAAGATGAGTGCGTTGTTTTCACTATTCATTTTATGCGTCACCTCCAATACTGGATGTCCGTTATTTAAAAACCATTGATCAAAGAACCAATTTAAATCTTCTCCGGAAACCTCTTCAAATGCCATACGAAGGTTGTGTACTTCAGCTGCTTTGAATTTATTGGATGTCAAGTAAAGATTCAATCCTTTGAAAAAGGCTTCATCGCCAAGATAATTGCGCAGCATGTGAAGGATCCTTCCTCCTTTATTGTAGGAATGTCCATCAAACATATCCTCTTTGTCTGCATAATCGTACCGAATCAAATTAAAATAACCACCATTTTCAGCAGAACCAAAATATCCATCCGACTCACTTTCTGCTTGGAAATCTGCTTCGTCTAATCCGTAACGGTGTTCGTCCCATAGGTATTGAGAATAATTCGCGAAAGACTCATTTAATGGTAAGTTCGCCCAAGATTCGCATGTAACTAAATCTCCGAACCAGTGATGAAATAATTCATGTGCAATTGTTGATTGGTCATTCGCATCTAATAATTCTCGATCGGTTTTGTACACATAGTCTCCAAAAATTACCGCGCCGGTATTTTCCATTGCACCAGAAACATAATCTCTCACAACGATTTGTGAATATTTGTCCCATGGATATTCAACACCTAATTTCTCTGAAAAGAAGCGAATCATTTCTGGTGTCTCACCGAAGATTGCTTTTGCATCTTTTTCGTATGCGGGCTCAACGATGTAATTTACTTCCATTTTAGAACCATCTTTTCGCGTGTACGAATCCGTTACCGTTTTAAATTCCCCTACAGCCATCATAAATAAGTATGGTGCATGTGGGAAGTCTTGTTTCCAATGATCGGTTCTAGTACCGTCTGCATTCTTTTTAGAAGAAATCAGTTTGCCATTCGCTAACGTCATGTATTTATCTTGAACAGTCATCAAGATTTCTTCTGTTGATTTTGCATTAGGTGCATCCACTGTTGGAAACCAAACACTATTTGCTTCGGTTTCTCCTTGTGTCCAAATTTGTGGCATTTTTGTTTTATCCTCACCCTTTGGATTGATAAAATACAAACCTTTATCTGAAGTAATTGCTGCACTACCACCAACTTTTCGTTCATCCGGTTTAGCAACGTATTGAATGGTTACATTGAACTTTTCATCGCGTGTGTATTTTCTGTCTAATTGAATGCGTAAATGAAGTGAATCGTTATAGGTATAGTTCAACTTCTTAGTGTTCATCTCGACTGAAAGGATGTCCATCCCTTTTGCGTCTAAAATAAGGCTATCCGAAGTATAAAAATGCTGTTTTGCCGTTAGGATTTCTTTTCCATTCAAACGCGCATGTTCCCAATCAAAACTTACTTCTAAACGTGTGTGAACCAAATCTGTTTGTAAGGTGCGAGAAGGATTATAAATGCCTCGAACATATGAAGTTTCTTCTTCCATCATCATTTCTTCCCATTCTGCTTCGGTAAAATCAAACTCACCTTCCGGTGTCTCAACCTCCGTTTCTGGGGTTGACCAAATTTCCAATTCTTGAACAGATTCTTTTGACTGATGACAAGCCGTGATTAACAAAAATGTCGAAACGAAGTAAGCGTATTTTAACATAGGAATATATTTTAGACAAAACTGCAGAAAATAAATGAATTTACCGAGAATCTTGCGTGGAAACAAACGCAAGAAATTCGCTTTCGTTACTTTTGCAAGAAAAAAAGATGAATTCAATCGACACATATAACTTCCAAGGTAAGCGTGCGTTAGTGCGCGTAGATTTCAATGTTCCGTTAGATAAAGAAACAATGGCTGTTGCGGACGATAAGCGCATTCGTGCGGCCTTGCCTACGATTCAACATATTTTAAACGCTGGAGGAAGTGTCATTTTATTGTCCCATTTTGGTCGTCCGAAAGAAGGGCCGGAGGAGAAATTCTCCTTAAAACATATCTTGACAACAGTCGAGAAAAACATTGGAAAACCTGTTCGCTTTTCACCTGATTGTATTGGAGAAGATGCCTTAAATCAGAGTAAAAACTTAAAAAGTGGCGAAGTGCTTTTAGTAGAAAACGTTCGTTTTTATTCCGAAGAAACTGCTGGCGACATTGGATTTGCAGAAAAATTATCCAAACTTGGCGATTGTTATGTCAATGATGCCTTTGGTGCAGCGCATCGCGCACATGCGAGTACAACTCAAATCGCACAATTTTTTCCAAACGATAAGATGGTTGGATTCTTGATGAAATCGGAGTTGGAAAGTGCACGCAAAGTTTTGAATCACGCGGAGCGTCCTTTTACAGCGATTGTCGGCGGAGCCAAAGTTTCGGATAAAGTATTGATCGTTGAGAATTTATTGAACATTGCCGATCACATCATAATTGGTGGTGGAATGTCATATACGTTCTACAAAGCACAAGGTGGACACATTGGCAATTCACTTTGCGAGGATGAACGATTGGAAACATGCCGAGAGATCTTAACGAAAGCGCAAGAAAAAGGAGTACAGATTCATTTACCGATTGATTCTACCATTGCTGATCGTTTTGCTGCGGATGCTGAAACGAAGGTAGCACCAAGCAATCAAGTTCCAGACGGATGGATGGGATTAGATATCGGCACAGAAGCGATTGCGCAATTCCGTGGCGTTTTATTGAAAAGTAAAACCATACTTTGGAATGGACCAATGGGTGTATTTGAGATGAAGGCTTTTGAGAATGGAACAAAATCCATCGCAGTAGCAGTAGCAGAAGCTACAAAAAACGGTGCATTCAGCTTAATTGGCGGTGGAGACAGTGCTGCTGCAGTTGAAAAATTTGGCATGAGTGACCAAGTAAGCTACGTGAGTACTGGTGGTGGTGCCTTACTTGAGTATTTTGAAGGAAAAGTTTTACCTGGCGTTCAGGCAATCGAAGATTAATTTGCTTTCAAAACGTCCACAAGGCGGTTTGAATATCCCGCTTCGTTATCGTACCATCCAACAACTTTCACTAAACCATTGAATACTGTTGTTAATTCAGCATCGAAAAGACAGCTGTATGAACTTCCGATGACATCACATGAAACGATTGGATCTTCCGTATACCCAAGAATTCCTTTCATGTCCGTCTCACTCGCTTTTTTCATCGCGGCATTGATTTGTTCAACCGTGACATTTGACTTCGTCACCAAGGTTAATTCGGTTACCGAACCATCTGCTACTGGGACACGGAAACTTCCTCCAGTAATTTTACCTTTCAAATCTGGGAAAATACGTGTTATCGCTTTTGCTGCGCCAGTTGATGTTGGAATGATGCTGTTTGCGGCAGCACGAGCACGACGTAAATCCTTGTGTGGAGCATCGTGTAAACGTTGATCTGAAGTATAACTATGAACCGTAGAGATGTACGCCACTTCAATGTCCATTAACGATTTTAACACTTTGACCATTGGAGCTGCGTTATTGGTTGTACACGAAGCATTCGAAATTACTGCATCGCAGAAATCCACCGCGTCATTGTTTACCCCCATCACTACAGATGGAATATCCTCGTCATTAGCTGGCGCCGAAATAATCACATTCTTCGCTCCACCGACAAGGTGTTTAGATGCTGCTTCTCTGGTTAGGAAAAGTCCTGTAGATTCTAAAACGGTTTCAACACCATAATCAGCCCACGGAATTAACTCTGGATTTCGTTCACTGATAAACGTGATTTTCTTTCCATTGGAAAAATGCAATTCATTTCCATTGATTTCAAAAGACAAAGAGAAATTTCCATGTACAGAATCGTACTTCAATAAATGAGCAAGTGTCTTGACATCAGCTAGGACATTGACCAATGCTACATCAACATGAGGGTCAAGTAAAGCAATTCGTGTGAAACAACGTCCAATTCGACCGAAACCATTTACACCTACCTTTTTCATTTTTCGAAGTATTTATACATACAAAATTACACAACAGTCACGAAATAAATAACAATTAAAAAGAAAAAGTGTTCAAATGACACTTTGAACACTTTTAAATTTGACTATCAATAAGTTACTTAGTTAAAAGTATACGTTTGTCCGTTTACAGTGACCGTAAATGTTGCGTCGCAGGTGCCTGTTCCATAATCGAGCACACGTACTGGATTCGTCTGTGGCGTTATTTCAATTGTTCCGCTCACTGGGAATCCACAGCCTACCTTAATGTGCACAGGAGAAGTAATATTGGCGGTATATCCGCCTCCTGAAGAAAACACTCCAACCGCTGTTCCGGTAATTTCATATTCGTCATCAAAGCGATTTAACAAGGTATTAAATCCATTGGTCCAAGTGCGGACACGGCTTGAAGTATAGGTTAATGTTTCACCAGATGTCAACGTTGCTACACCATTAATTTGAACATTAAAATAAGGCTTCCCGGAAGAATTTAACCCCATATTTTCCACGGTTTTTGTTCCTTCAATCTTTATGTCATTTACATAGTAATCAACAGGTGTGTGCGTGATGATGGTTCCTTGCGCATGATAGAAACCTGTAAAAGTTGTGATGATTTTTCCGCGACGCGTTTTACCATCGTTACAATCACAGTTACTTGTGCCGTAATCGACCGTTACTGTTTTAACAGATCCAATAGTATCAATGGTAATAATCACATTACATGCTGTTTTTTGTGTCAAGGGTTTATCCCCTGGCTGACGAACAATTACCGCTCCGTTTTTGTAATAAACCATGTTTCCGGTAATGGCTTGATCAGAAATGTTGGTCATTTCATCAAAAGCAGATTCAACTTTGCTGTTTACTAAAGCTGATTGATCTTTATCGTAGCGAAATTTTCCGCAAGAACTTAAAACAAGTCCGATTCCAAACGTTATAACAAGTAATTTTTTCATGTATGAATGATTTAAACCGTTTGATTAACGCAATAATCTTGCCATTTATTATTTTACAAATTCAGTTTTGAACGAACATCTTTTTTGATGCCATCTTTGTGCAAGTAGATGTTAATCGTTTTGTATTTGAAGTAATTTTCAGACACATACAAGTAACCTTTCGGATAGTTTGAAGTTCCCCATGAATTTTTTACTAGAAAATAATTCACACCATTTTGGTCAGTATATAAACCAACAATGTGCATTCCGTGGTCATCTGTTGTTGTTTTATTATCGTAGGCTTCTTGGCGAAGTTCTTCGGTGATTTTTAATTCTTTGGTTGGTTCTGAAAAGGCATTTGATTTACGTTCAGCGCCGGCTGAATTGAAGTTTTTCTCATCTTTCCCAACTACTTCAACACTTTTTGGATCTGCCGGCACAATAGCGATTCCGTTGCGGAAACTAAATCCTTTTTCGGAAACATCAGCGCCCCAAGCAATCGTATAACCATTTTTTAGCGCTTCTTTGGTTACTTCAACTAGGTCATTCATTTCCACATTGTAGCTTTCACCCCAAGCCCAGTTATCAGGAATTTCTAACATACATTTTTTATACATCTCGTGATTGGTAAATGAGGTAAGTGAAATGTAGTTATCCATGTTCAACTTTAAATGTTCTGCGAAGGATTTTGGCGTATACTTTTTACCCTCCCATTCGAATTCCTTCACATCTTTTCCGATGTTTTTATCTAGAATTTTAGTGTAGTCTTTTTTCCATGAATCCGAAATACCTTCTGGAGCACCTAATTTAGCGATGATGTCCTGCATGATTTTGTTCAACTCAGTAAACATATCACCATGATTGTACGTTTCTGAATTTTCCAATCCTGTGTAAAAATCATAAGGAACAATTCCATAGTTACGAATGACTAACGGAATGTCGTGAAATGCCCCACCTTCACCGAAATTCGTTTTTCCATCCATGCGAATGTACTTTTCTGCTTTCATTTCATAGGCTTTGCGAACGGTATACATTTCTGAAAGCACGATGTTCTTTCCTACTCCTAAGCGCATTAATTCTGATTGAAAGAAAGACATTCCTGAAAAGGACCAGCAAGTTCCCGTTCTTCCTTGGCTTTGAACAGGAGTTGCATCTAAATGAACCACTTTTTCAAACTTGTATTTACTTCCTTCCGCATTGGTAACTTGTGCCAATGACACAGACACGCCAAAAAAGATTGGCAACAAAAATTTAATTGTTCTTTTCATGGGTTAATTTATAGTTTACAGATCCAACCTTCGATTCCTTTGGAATTTACTTTCGATTGAATTGCTTGAATTTCATTTTGATTTGCAGCTGATCCCGCACTTACTCGAATGAGTGTTCCTCCAGGTAGTATGTGTGCAGCGAATCCATCTGCTTGAAGTTTTTGTACAAAGTTGTTTGCATTTCTTTCATCTGAAAAACACCCAACAATGAATTCATAATTTGCTTGAACAGCCACTTGTTCCACAACAATAACGGGAGCCGTTTCAACTGTTGGGATCTCCACTGCAAAAACAGTAGATTCGTCGTATTGATACAATCCAATTTCCCCTGCTGCAGTTGCTGCTAATTGTTGAGAAATACTCGTTTCGTTTCTAAACGCTTTTTCAAAAGGCGTTAAAGGTTGTTTCGCGTAGTGAACAGTAAGGTTTCCACGAAGTGGATTAAAATCCTTGTAGGAAATCAGTCCAGAATGTAAAACATCTGTTTTCATTGGAATCCAAAACGAATAGAACGCGAACGGCAACAAACAAGCTGCAGCTGCATATTTCCAGAATTTCGTTGGATTTTTTTGAGTTGGTTCTTCTGTTGCAATTGGATTTAACTGAATAATAGGAACTTCCTCTTGAACTGGATTAGGAACAAACGTCACATTCGACAGTCCATACGAACTTAAAAGCAAATTAAAATGTCTGTCTTGCTCGAAACGAACAATTCCGTCCGAATCTTTTGAGAAGACACCTAACTTCGGAATACTCACTTGCTTTCCTTGTGCTAAATCTGAATTTAATTTTCCCGTGAAATCAGTTAATTGACTAAGCCCTTCTTGGTAATAAAGTCCATTTAAACGGGCATATTCGGCGACAACCAATCCATCATCATTGATTAAGTTGCGGTTAAAAAGTAATTGCTTGTAAGGAGCTTGAAGAATCCCTTTTTCAAAGTCGATTTGAGCCGAAATCGTTTTCGATACAAATCCACCAAAATTGGGCAGTACCACACAATTGTGACGCAAAATTAATTGACAAATGACTTCTTCAAATGGTATCATTTACCAAATTTACAAAAGAAAGATGGAATTACAAAAACCGAAGCACATTCTCCACATCTTCTGGCGTGTCGATGTTGGGAGTTTCGATGTTCGTTTGAACAACTTTAATTGAATATCCATGGTACATCCAACGTAATTGTTCTAGTGATTCCATTTTCTCTAGTGCTGTAGGTGTCAATTGACAAATTTCAGCTAAAGTCTTTGCTCGGTATGCATACAATCCGATGTGGCGAAGGAATGGATAATTGGATAAATATTCACCCTTA
Source organism: uncultured Flavobacteriales bacterium (assembly GCA_903879765.1). Classification (GTDB taxonomy): domain Bacteria; phylum Bacteroidota; class Bacteroidia; order Flavobacteriales_D; family Crocinitomicaceae; genus UBA952. The sequence continues at coordinate 7,082 of CAIRMS010000369.1, read as the reverse complement.
AAATGATACGAATTAGGAACACAGCTTCGGCTAAAATAGAGGGCGTTTTCTTGATGATCCAGAACGATTTTGATTCTGTTGGGATTCACCAAATCCGCTTCATCACTTGTTGGAATTCCTAAAGTTGCAATGTGCACATCGGGACTGCTAAATGCGCTCAAAAGTTGATCGAGTTGCAATGGATTGACCAATGGCTCATCACCTTGAATGTTTATAATAACATCGAATCCAGGATTTAATGCTGCGACTTCAGCGCAACGATCCGTTCCACTTTGGTGAGATTCATTTGTCAAGCATACATTTCCGCCAAAACGAAGCACCTCATCAACAATCCGCTGATCATCTGTTGCAACAATGATTTTTGTCAATGAATTTGACTTTAATGCTCCTTCGTAAACCCGCTGTATCATGGACTTTCCCTTCAGGTCAATCAATGGTTTTCCAGGGAAACGCGAAGAGGCGTATCGCGCTGGGATGATTCCAAGTACTTTCATTAAAATTTCATTTGAAGTTGCGCGATAAAGTTTCTCGGAGGTTGAATGTCCCCTGGTCGGCTTGAATATTCAGCATTAAATAAGTTGTTCACAATAAAGCTTACCCGGAAATTATCCGTGATTTTATAAGCGATGCGTGCATCAAAGACAAGGTTTCCTTTATTGTATTTTTGTCTGTATTCTTTGAGTCCTGGTAGGATGTAAACAGTACTATTAACCCCTGGATCCAAGTCTGATTCAAAAACACGATCGATGTTTCGCATAAAACTATTGTAGCGGGAGGAAACCCCAAAACTCCAATTCTTATAGTTTGCTTCAATATCGGCTTTTGCTAAATGCCTAAAGCGGTATTTCAACATATTGGATGTTGTGTCTGAATACGTAGCCGTGTAAAGTGAATTATTGTTCAAACTGATGGGATTCATATAGGTATATCCAACGAGTGAAATCAATTCCACATTTCCTAATTTACCCATGGAATTGAAAGAGAAGTCTAATCCGGATATTCTAGCCTTCTCTACATTTTGAGCTTGAAATCCAACCCAATCGCTTACATTATAATTTCCACTTGTTAAGAAGGTAATGTCCTCTGGACTTGGATTAATTGGATTCAATGGTAGTTGTGAAATCGGGTTAAAATAGACAAAAGAAAATTCCATCATGTTGCTATATTGATTCACAAATGCTGCAAGGTCAAGGAATCCTTTCCAAGATCCAATTTTCACGCCTTGTTTGATGCCGATTTCACCTGCCCAACCAATTTCTGGTGTCAAATAGGGATTTGGGAAAATATTCAAAGCACCCACGGATGTTTGTGTATAACGTTCCGCAACGGAAGGGTAGCGGATTCCTTGTCCAAAAGATGCACGTAAATGGGTGTACTTCGCTGCTTCATAATGTATCCCTGTGCGAATAATCGGATAAAAAGGTATTTTGATGTTCTTCTTTTCTGAAATCATGAAATCAGTGTCACCACCTTTTCCATCCATTTGAAAATACTCCAATCGTGCTCCTGCACTAAAATCCCATTTGCCTTTATGCAATTCGAGTTGTGAATACAGGGCAAGGTTTTCAGAATGATGATCACCAAATAAATTTGACTTTACAACATTGTAAATGTTTGATGCGCCAGATGTGAGTGTTCCTCCGTTTTTGAATTGCTTTTGAACGGAATAATCAGCGAAATAAATCACTGCGCCATTGCTCTGACTTGGATTATTGATGTTTGCGTTGTGTGCGTAATACACACGAGTTTTCAAGTGGTGTAAATTGTTCTTTTTATCGATGAATTTCACATATGGATCAATAAATAATCGTTGCCCTAAATTATAGGTAAGCGTCGATGCTGCATTGCTTGTATCTGCCCCGCCGCTTGGAATATATCCCAAAGAATCACTTTCCCATATAAGGAAACTTCCTGTTTTCTGTGCTTGGTAATTGAATCCAAGTCCTGCTTTCAAGCGGGTCGCTGTTTTTGGACGAAAATATATCGTTCCACTCACCCGTCCACGATTCTCTATTTCCCCTTGACGGTAGCCATCGTTTTGAAATAAGGTCGTTGAAATCGTGTATCCCGTGTAACGATTCATTTTAGAGTGATAAGCTTCCACTTGTTGAAACATCGGTGACTTATTCCACCATTTTAGACTCGCTCTTGCTGGATCGCCATAAATACCATTTTGGATTTTAATTTTCGTTTCTGGCGTTGATTTCGGTTCTTTTTCAGCTAACGCAATGACTCCATTCAAGGCTCCACTGCCGTATAGAACAGAAGAAGCACCTTTCATTACCTCAATTTGAGCTGCTTGTTCCATTGGAATCGCATTCCACTGTGTATCTCCTGCATAACCAGAAAGTAAGGGCATTCCATTCCAAAGAAGCAAAACGCGACTCCCGGTTCCATAAGCAAATCCTGATCCACCTCGGATACTGACTTGTCCATCCATGGTATTCACACCTGGGGTTTGGTCAACGGCTTGTTCTAAATCGGTAATTCCTTTATTATCGATGAGTTGTGGTTTGATGATTTCCATCGAAACGGGAATTTCTTCAATCGCTTGTTTTCGTTTTCCGGCACTGACAACAACGGTGGTCTCGTCTTTGGTTCTTGTTTTTAAGAGAATTGTTAGTGGTCCAGCTGATTTGATTTCAATCGTATCATTGACAAATTGAATCATGGAAACAATGATTTGCACTGGATATTTTGCCGGTGTCAAGGTAAATTCCCCCGTATAATTTGTAAAGGTTTTTTGTCCGTCGGAGGACATGACTTTTACATTTTGTAATGCTTGATTGTCTTCAGAACTCAAAACGGTTCCGGTAACTTGTCCACGAACAAATAATGAGAACAAGGTAAAAAATGATGCTAAAAATAATTTATTCATAAGTTGTAGTAGGATGTGAAAATAACGAATTCAAAAAGAATTTCGTGTATTCGACTAGAAATTATAAATCGTATTGCAGCTGAAGTGTGAAATTTCTTGGTGCTTGAAGGTCCCCTGGACGCGAAGCATATTCTGCATTTAAAAAGTTGTTCGCAATAAAATTCAGTTTAATGCCTTTTTTCAAATCGTAACTCACACGTGCATCGAAGACAAAAACTCCTTTATTAAATTGTTGGCGGTATTGTTGCATTCCTACGAGCAATTCTGTCCCTAAAACACCTACTTCGAACGCACGGTCAATATTTTTCATGAAGCTATTGTAACGCATCGATCCACCGATACTCCACTTTTTATAGCTTACTTGCACATCTGATTTGGCCAAATGATTAAATCGGTATTTTAACATATTCGTCGATGTATCGGAGAATGATGCCCTATAGATGGGGTCATTATTCAAGCTAATTGGATTCATGTAGGTGTAACCAAGCAAGGAAACCACCTCTACATTTCCAATTTTACCCGAGCTATTGAACGAAAACTCTAATCCTGTAATTCTCGCTTTTTCAGCATTCTGGGCTTGAAAACCAACCCAATTGTAAAAGTAATTAATAGCATTCGGATTACTTGTTTGTAAAAAAGCCATTGTATCAGGCTTATAAACACCGAATGAGAATTCTGTCATGTTGCTATATTGATTCACAAATCCAGCGACATCAATCATGCCCATCCATTTTCCAAACTTGAGGATTTGTTTCCATCCAATTTCACTATTCCACCCTGTTTCTGGCCGCAGATCTGGATTTCTAAAAATGCGCACGCCACCAACAGATGCAGAGATGTAACGTTCCGCAACAGATGGAAAACGGATTCCTTGTCCGAAAGAAGCCCTTAAATGCGATGCCTTATTGATTGCATAATGGGTGCCTAAGCGAAAAATTGGATAAATGGGTGATGTAAATTTATCAGAGATCACAAATTCTGTTTCTGGTTTCGCTTGATCCAACTTGCAATATTCCAATCTAAGTCCGGCGGTTAAATCGAATTTTTTAAGTTTCGTTTCTAACTGTTCATAAACTGCCAAATTATTGCTTAGGTGATTGTCAAAAACATAACTCGTTACTTTATTGGTCATGCTCATGAATCCAGAAATCAGGTTTGTATTTCCGATTTTTTTCTGGATGTTGTAATCTGCGTAATACATTTCAGCAAATGATGCATCATATACCTGTTCTGAATTACCTGTTGTAACCAAATAATACCTTGTGCGCAGGTAATGTTTATTGTCATGTTTATCAATGAATTTCACGTATGGATCCACATTTAAACGAATGGCACGTTGCCGACTTAAGGTATTTTCTAACGCTTGGTATCCCATGGAATCATTTTTCCAAAGAATAAAAATCCCTTTGTCTTGCCATTGAAATTGGTAACTCATTCCCAACTTCATTTTCGGGAATTTCTTCGGAAAGTAATAAAGCGAACCATTGATGCGGGCACGTTTTTCGTCGTTTCCTTCTCGGTAACTTTCATCGAGGAGTCCGTTCACTCCAATGGTATAACCCAATCTTCCTTTCGATTTTCCGTAATATACATCGAGCAAATGACTTGTAGGATTTCTTTTCCACCAAGTCATGGAACTACGTTTCGGGTCTCCATATACGCCTGACTGGTATTTCATCGTTAATTGTCCTTCCGGTTTTGCTTCTTTTTCTGTTAAAGCAATAATTCCGTTCAATGCACCACTTCCATAGAGTACGGACGACGCGCCTTTCAGAATTTCAATTTGTGATGCTTGTTCCATGGGAACAGCATTCCATTTCACATCTCCTACATCAGGCGAGAGCATTGGAACACCATTCCATAGTAGCATCACACGACTTCCTGCTCCGTAGGCATATCCACCGCCACCACGAATGCTTACTTGTCCATCCATGGTAAACACACCCGGGCTTTGATTCACGGCTTGCTCCAGATTCGTAAATCCTTTGTTTGCGATTAGCGCAGGTTTTAAAATTTCAATGGAAATGGGTATTTCTTCAATGTTTTGGTTCCGTTTTCCCGTGGTTACAACAACGGTTTTCACATCTTGAGAAAGTGCCGCTAAGGACATGTTTACATATCCCAATTGTTGAATACGTATGGAATCCACTTCGTATCCTTTTTTCTGAAAATATAGTGTGACAGGTAGTTTTTTTACAGGAATGACAAAGGTTCCATATGCATTCGACTCCACCTTTTCGTTTTCAGACGATTTCACCGAAACTTGAACGATTATACTTTTTGATTCTTTGTCAAAAACGACACCGGATAATTGCGCAAAAAGGTTTGCTTGAAGAATGCAAAAAAATGCAAAAAAGTATTTTTTCATGCGGTAAAGCCTGATGTTTTTTATTAACTTAATGTTACGAATCTAATCATTTTTTTGAATTTTATGTCACTTGAACTTTACAAAATTGCCCTTGGACAACTGAAAGGTATTGGTCCTTCAAGAGCCACTCGAATACTAGGGAAACTTGCAACACTTTCTGATTTATTTACGCAAAATGACCGAGAATTGCACCTGCAAACAGGTGTGTCCTTGGCCATTTTAAAAGAAATGAACCGAGAGGGATCCTTACAGATTGCCGAGAAACAGCTTGTTTTTAATCAGCGAAATAAAATTCAAGCCCATTTCTTCATGGATGATGATTATCCAAGGCGATTACGTCAATGTGCAGATGCACCAATCGTCCTGTTTTCGAAAGGACTGTCTGATTTAAACCAATCCAATGTGGTGTCAATTGTTGGCACAAGAAATCAAACCGAATATGGACGAAAATTAGTCGAAGAATTATTGGAAACAATTCAATCAAAAGATTTAACTGTTGTCAGTGGATTGGCCTATGGCGTAGATATTCATGTCCACGAAACGTGTGTGCAAAAAGGGATCTTCAATATCGGTGTTTTTGGACATAGTTTGGATCGGATTTATCCTTATCAACACCGCAAAGTCGCCGAAAAAATGCTTGAAAATGGAGGCTGGATTAGTGAATTCATCGTTGGGACAAAACCTGACCGAATGAACTTTCCGATGAGGAATCGTATCATTGCTGGCATGTCAGATGCTATTATTGTCGTTGAAAGTAAAACCAAAGGAGGGTCGATCATCACGGCGGAACTTGGAAATGATTACAACAGAGACGTTTTTGCTTTTCCAGGCAGCGTCAATCAAGAGCAGTCCGAAGGATGTAATTGGCTGATTCAAAAACAGAAAGCTCATTTGATTCAGAATGGAACTGACTTCTTAACCTTCATGAATTGGCATTTGGACATGCCACAAAAACAACTTGAATTATTCCCTGAACTAGACGAAAATGAATTAAAGGTTTACCAAACCTTGGTTGAACTAAAGGAAGCACACATTGATGTTATCGCTATGAAATCAGGATTAAGTACGTCGCAATTAAATGTGCTTTTATTTCAATTAGAGATGAAAAATGTCGTTCATTCTAGCTCTGGAAATCGCTATACCTTACAATGGAAACATTGCGCGTAAATTAGGAATGAAGATGACGGCCCCAACGATGAGAGCAAAAATACTGGCAATTAATACTGCTCCAGCTGCGATGTCCTTCACTTGTTTGATTTTTAAATTGAACTCTAACGTATAAACATCCGCTAATAATTCAATACTTGTATTCACAGCCTCCAATGCCAAAACAATTGCACTTGCAATAAGCAGCCAAAGCCATTCAAATCGATTCAACCCAACGATACTTCCAGCTACTAAAACCAGTAAGAAAATGACTAATTGAATCCGAGCATTCCGACTCTCTGAAAATAGTCCTTGGATTCCAATTACGGCAATTTTCAGTGCCGAAAAAAAGTTTGTGTGTTTCATCGATTTGAAATTAGTAAAAAAAAGAAAAATGACGTAATTTTGCGGACACGTTCATTTAAATAAACTTATAAAGAAAGGTGGAGGGACTGGCCCTACGAAACCTTGGCAACCTGCCTTCATGGAAAAGGTGCCAAATCCGATTCCTATTTTAGGGAAAAGATAAGTTGAAACAACCGTTGTTTCCGACACATTTCTTTGTTATTACACGCACATGAAAAGCGCATTAGAAACAGCATTAGCCACACGTATTTTAGTATTAGACGGAGCCATGGGAACCATGATTCAACGCCATCATTTGGAAGAATTTGACTTCCGTGAAGGTGC
>CAIRMS010000368.1 GCA_903879765.1 uncultured Flavobacteriales bacterium | reverse complement strand
TGCTAAAATTTCTGAAACTCGCTCTCGTACCTCGGCTCAAACAGCCAGAAATTTTGACGCAACTTCGTCGTGAGGGTTCGCGTTACATCTTTTCATGCGCGGGGAAGAAATCTTGAAAATGAATGTTGTATTTACTTCAAAGAAAGAAATTCGAGATAGAATCTGAACCGACATAGAATTCGACGATTTTCAAGGAGCATTGTCACACGCTAATGCTAAGCATAGCTGCAAGCTCATGCGCCAAGCATCGTGTGACAAAATCCGAAGAAAACCCTTTGCTTGAAGTAAGGAATATCCATTCGGAGTAAGATCTTCAAAGGGAATCGAATTCGCAGTCTTGATCTTTTTGCGAACTTTTTGGATCAAGCCAAAAAGTGGGAGATAAAGAAGATTTTTCTGGTGTCGGTTCGATTATCAATTGGTCGCATGGCATCAATTCCGCTATGTTTCAACTTGTTTTTTCGATAAAAATACCACTAACGTGTGTTTTTCAGTTCAAAAAAGTCTGTTTGAAGGAAACGAATGTTGATGGATACAAAATGACGCGTAGTTCATAGGTTTTGGTCATGGTCCATTAACATTCCAACTCCGGACATTTACAGAATATTTCAGTATCTTTGTTACATGAAGATTTCCGCATCTATTTACAGCGATAAAAGTCGCTCTTTAAAAGAAGTGATTCTTGATTTAGTTGCGCATCAAGTGGACCTATTGCATGTCGACTGTAACGATAATTTGAGTGTTTTTGAGGATATTGCAGACATTCGAACTTGGTGCGACGTACCGATCGACTTGCACATCATCACGGAAAATCCATCAAAGTATTACGATTTATTGGAAAGAAATCCGGTAGAATACGTGACTTTTCAAGTGGAAAACCTGAAAGAACCATTAGAAATCCCCACTTCCATCACCGGGAAGAAAGGATTGGCCCTCATCACCCCTACTCCCATCTCGGCTTTTGATCCCTATGCGGACTTTGATTTTATTTTAATCATGGCCACCATTCCAGGACAAAGTGGAGGGAAATTTGACCGATTGAATTTTTCTAAAATCCGTCAGTTTCGAACAAAGTACCCGAGCAAATCCATTCATGTAGACGGTGGAGTAAATGGTGAAGTATCCTTTATCCTTCGCAACATGGGCGTTAGCTCGGCTGTTTCTGGTTCCTATTTGTTTAATGGACCAAGCATTGGACACGCACTAATGAACTTAACCAAACGTGAAATTGAATCTAGCTTCGAAATTGGTGATTTCATGATTCCATTAAACGAGGCGCCAAGCTTCAAAGTGGTAGATTGCTCTACCAGAAAAATCCTCGAAGCAGTAGAAGTTGGTCAAATGGGATTTGCCTTGGCTTTGGAAGAAGATCAGCAACTATTCGGACTCGTTTCCAGCGCAGATATTCGCAAAACATTCTTGAAACATTTAGAAAACACCGCGGACATTGATCCCAAAGAATTTATCAATCGTCAGCCCATGTGCGTTCAAGCAACGGCAACTGTAATTGAATTATTACATACCTTAAAAAAATCGAACTTCCCTGTCATGTACTTACCCGTCGTAAACGACAAAGGTCAGGCAGTGGGAATCATTAATTTTGTCAACCTCATCAAGGGAGAACTATGATCATTGAATTAAAATCAACCGTTAGCGCGAACGACTGCGCAACATTCGCTGAAAAACACAAGGCTTTTCACATCACTTACGAAGGAAAAAACTACCTCATCACCGGTTCTGGCGTGAAGGAAATCCCCACTGAACTTGAGTCAATCACAAGTGAACACTGGGTTTTTGCCAACGACATTCAATTGGCTTCCAAACGATTTCGTTCTGAAAAACGCGAAGTGAAAATCGGAAACGTGAGCATCGGTGGGAACACCAAGAATACCATTCTTATCGGTGGACCTTGTTCAGTAGAATCGGAAGAACAAATTCGATCGTCTGCGGAATTACTCGTTGGAATGGGATTAAGCACTTTGAGAGGTGGTTGCTACAAACCACGAACGAGTCCCTATTCGTTTCAAGGACTTGGACTAGAAGGATTGCAATTGTTAGCGAAAATGAGAACCGAATACGGTTTGAATGTCATTACAGAAGCACGCGATGCGACGCACATTGATGAAATCATTGAACATACGGACATCATTCAAGTTGGTGCAAAAGCGATGTACGATCAAGGAATTTTACGTGCGTGTGCAAAAATCAAAAAGCCCGTATTAATTAAACGTGGATTTGGAACAACACTGCAAGAATTTGTTCAAGCGGCTGAATTTGTATTAGCTGGTGGAAACGAGAATGTGATTTTGTGTGAACGCGGTATTCGTACTTTCGAAACAGGAACGCGTTTCACCTTGGATCTTTGTGGTGTTGCTTGGTTACAAGAACATACGAATCTTCCCATCGTTTTAGATCCTTCTCATGCTATGGGATATGCCTATGGAGTGAATCCATTAGCACGTGCCTGTGTTGCTATGGGAATCGATGGACTTTTAATCGAAGCGCATCCAAATCCAAAAGTGGCTAAATCAGATGCTTCACAGC
>CAIRMS010000367.1 GCA_903879765.1 uncultured Flavobacteriales bacterium | reverse complement strand
TTCAAGTGCCGTTTTTAACTCCACTTGTTTTTTTCTTTTTTCTTGAAAAGACTTGTAAACGTCAAAGAATGCTTCTTTTATGGGAGCATAATCGAATTCTTCATAACTTGTTCCTTCATCAGCTGCTTCGAGCCTTTTTACTTGCTCAACACGTTCAGCTTCGATCATAAAATCTTCGAATTCTTGACGAAGTTCTGATGCATCTCTACCGAGTCCGATTAAATCCTCTGCTGCTTCTAATGCTTGTATTTTTTCTTGAAAGTTAGTGAGTTCCATTATAGGTTCATTTCAAAGTTAGACAATGTGACGAATTGACTAATTCGATCGTTTATATCTTGTGTTGTAATTTCTGTGAGTCTTTGTGTACCGAATTTTTCGACACAAAACGATGCCAAAGCTGACCCTGCAATAATTGCGCGTTTCATGTTCTCAAAAGAATCATCATCTGAAGCCGCCAAATACCCCATAAACCCGCCGGCAAATGTATCACCTGCTCCTGTTGGATCGAACACTTCTTCCAATGGTAAAGCTGGAGCAAAGAAAACACTTTCACCATGGAACAACAATGCTCCATGTTCACCTTTTTTGATGATTAAGGTTTTTGGTCCCATTTCACGTATGATTTTAGCTGCACGAACCAACGAGTATTCTTTCGAAAGTTGTCTTGCCTCTTCATCGTTGATGATTAACACGTCCACGTGTTTCATTGTTTCCTTCAAATCATCTAAAGCGATGTCCATCCAAAAATTCATGGTATCCATTGCAATTAACTTTGGACGTTTTTCCATGCGATTGATGACAGAAAGTTGTACTTGTGGACTTAAATTACCCAACATTAAGTAATCAGCATTTTGACAAACCTCAGGAATGATTGGGTCGAATGTTCCAAGAACATTTAATTCAGTGACAAGTGTATCACGTGAGTTCATATCATTATGGTACTTTCCTGACCAAAAGAATGTTTTTTCTCCTTTTTTAATTTGAACGCCATCAATATTCACACCGAGAGATGTTAAATATGACAAGGTCTCATTCGGGAAATCTTCTCCAACAACGGAAATCAACCCTTGTTCTTTCGCGAAAAACGAAGACGCGATGGAGATAAATGTTCCGGCACCTCCAACAATTTTATCCGTTTTTCCAAACGGTGTTTCAATAGCGTCGAACGCTACACTTCCTACAGTAACTAACTTCATATACAAAAAATTCGATGCAAAGATATGGATTTTCAGGAAGGGACTCTAGAACTATTTTGATTTCTGCATCCCTCGCGGATGAGCCTGTGCATAAACAGCTGTAAGTTGGGCGAAAGAGTTGTGTGTATAGACTTGCGTCGCAGATAAATTTGCGTGTCCCAGTAAGTCTTTCAAGGTTTCTAAACCTGTTCCTCGGTTTAGTAAATGAGTGGCAAAAGTGTGACGGAGAACGTGGGGACTTTTTTTATCTGAAGTCGTTAACGTACCAAGGATGGTATTGATTTTTCGATAGACCAAAGTTGGATAAAGGTCTTTTCCATTTTCACGTGTAAAAAGTTTCAATGAATCAATGTTCATTTTTCTTTTCATCGTTCGAAACAATTGAATGGTTTGACTCAATTGATTTGAAATAGGGATTAAACGCTCTTTGCTGCGTTTTCCAAGTACTTTGATGTGTTGCTCGCTCACATCTGAGTCCTTTAACCCGATAAGCTCACTCAAACGAATTCCAGTTTGATAGAAAAGTTCGAACATCAATTCATCTCGTACACCATTAAAATCAGATGAAAACAGCAGACTAGTTTTTGCTGAATCTAATTCAGATTCCTTGACAAAAATGGGCAATCGTTTTTCGTTTTTCGGACCTTGAATTTTTGCAAGTGGATTTGTTGTGATTTCAGCCTCTTTTCTCAACCATTTAAAATACGTTCTGAGAGAAGCTAATTTCCGATTAACGCTACGATTGCTAATTCCATCATCGATGAGTTGTACAATCCAACCGCGTATGAGAAAAGTATTTACTTCTTGTAGGTCTTTTTTTGATTTTAACTCAGCAAAATCGATGAATTGCTGTACATCATGCTCATACGCTCCAATGGTATGAGTAGAGTATCTTTTTTCAAAAGAAAGGTACTGGATAAAATGTTCGAGCATAAAAAAAGGAGCTAACGCTCCTTTTCAACGAATATATTGAACAAATGTTACAGTTCAGCTGACTGCATTCTTT
>CAIRMS010000366.1 GCA_903879765.1 uncultured Flavobacteriales bacterium | reverse complement strand
GGACCAAGGGCTTGAGTAGGTCATGGCTTTTCTGGAAGTAAAACAGCTGTGGCATAGCTATCGACCTGGGGAGTGGTCTCTCCAGGACATTTCCTTTGGGCTAGAGGCTGGGCAGCTATTGATGCGAAGAAGAGAAGCATGGCAAGCAAAGCAAGAAGGCCGAGATGAGAAATCGCTTTTTGAAAGTGATTTTTTATTGGGTGTTTTTGACGGACATCGAATGGGTGGTGTGCGATTTAAATTGAGTGAAGATGGGGCTTTCATGAATGACCAGAAGAAAATGGCCACGCCACCCTGGACTTCACTTCGTGAATTAGAACATGCTAGTTTGCAGCTTGAACGTGATGATGCCATGAACGACCCTGAATTTGCGCAATGGTTAAGTGTATTGATTGATCCAGGTTCTTCATTGGGAGGCGCAAGACCCAAAGCGAGTGTGATAGACGATAATGGACATTTATGGATTGCAAAATTTCCAAGTGCAAGAGATGACAAAAATACAGGTGCTTGGGAAATGGTTTTGCACGAATTAGCCAAAGCCTGTGGTATATATGTTTCTGAAGCGCGTTTGCAAAAATTTTCAGGTAAGCATCATACATTCTTATCCAAACGATTTGATCGAACACATGACCAACGGCGTATTCATTTTGCGTCGGCAATGACTTTGTTAGGTTTACAAGATGGATCTGATCATGCAGACGGTGTAGGATACTTAGATTTGGTTGGTTTTATCATGCAAAACAGTCCTGCAGCGAAAGAAGATTTGGAACAGTTGTGGCGAAGAATGGCATTTAATATTTTGGCATCGAACACAGACGACCATTTGCGAAATCATGGATTTATACTCACCGATAAAGGATGGCGCTTATCTCCAGCTTATGACATGAACCCTAACGAAATGGGGAATGGTTTAACCTTGAATATTTCTGAAAACAGTAACGACTTAGATACCTCGTTAGCTTTAGAAACAGCTCAGTTGTATCACTTGAAAAGTGAAAGAGCTGAAAGCATTTTAATGGAAATGCAGCAAGAAATTTCAAACTGGCGAACAATTGCCAGGAAACATGGCATCGGTAATAGCGAAATAGAACAAACAAAGCGCGCTTTTCGCTTGGTAGAAATCGGAAAAAATCGATAATAAAAACAATTTTCACTGTATTATTTTATCCTCGTTTTGTCGTTATAAAACAACTTACGATGTCTTTTTTGAATCAATTCAAGGTATGCCCCTTTCATTTCTTCTGACAAGAAACTTTGTTTAATCCAAGTAATCCAAGTCGGTAGAATGTCCTCAAAGCGCTTATAAATTGCTTCTATTGATTTGTTGTTTATTTTTAGTGAAGTGGTCAATACTTGAAAATCGTTTCGATTCAATTTGCTCTTTTTTCCATTGATTGTTAACGCTGATTCTTCTTTGTCTTCAGGCATAACGATGGCTGTGTTGAGTAAGTCATAGGCGGGTGAAAATTCGTATTCACCAAGTGTATTCTCGATCAAGGAGAAGTTCTTCAGGTGCATATCGGCATTCCCAGTGAGGTAGCAAAACAAGACCAATTCAAATAGACGTTGTGCTTCAAAACCTTTGTTCGTTGTATAGGTTTGTGAGAGTTTTCCAATCTTTTCGATGGAACCGCGGTATTTGTGTTCAGTGAGATTTTCACTCAATTGACAAAAATCTTCTACGGCAATTTTTGCGTCTTTCATTCGGTCAAAACGCTTTGTGATGTAAGCCAATTCCCCAGATTTTAATCGAACCAATCCGTGCAGTGCTGTTTTAATCTTTACCATCTCCGCCAAATGCATGGTGATGTCTTCATTTTCAGAAAGTTCCTTAAAGGTTGAGCTTGGTGGTTTTAAGATATAATCTCCATGTATACCCACAAGGGTTAATCTAGATGGCTCATTCCTATGTTTTTCTAGGTTTAAGGACAACTTAGGCTGTACACCAGTAACCGCTTTACTTTTAATGATGATTTGTTTAGCGAGTTCCTCCAACTGGTTCAAGTCAAAATCGATGATAGGCGCTTGCGTTGTACCGAATAATATTTTGGCACAGGAAGGATGATAATCTTGTTGGAATTCCTCTAGGGCTTGATAACAATATAAACACTTCCTCATGATTCGATTTCATTTGAGATGATAGAGACACAACCAATGCTATCCTTACACAGAGTTAACAACATCCCAAATCGGTCATTTGGTTTAATTTTCCAATTCGTTAAAGCAATGTCTAATAACCAGCCCTCCGGAATTAATCCGTCAAAGAATGGAAAAAGCACTTTACTCGAGAATGCTTTTTGTTGTAATGGCAAAGTAAGGCTCACTGGTTTTGCTTGCGCGCTGGCTAAATAATCTAGATCGTATTGAAATAGAAATCCGTCATCTGTTTCACTTATTATACCGGCAAATTCCTTTTTGTAATATACTTGTCCTTGTCTCATCAGTCAGTTTTTTGAATGACACCCAATTCACTCCCAAATAAGTCCAATAGTTGATTTACCTTATCTAGTCGTACTGATTGTTTTCCTTGCTCTAATTCCCGCACAAAACGAAGACCAACACCAGCTTTTTCTGCCAATTCAGGTTGTGTAAGCTTCAGTTGTTTTCTTTTTTCTTTTATAAAAGTTGCGATAGAAGTATTCATAATTATACCCATTAGGGTACAAAAATACAAAAAATAGTATAAAACGTACCCGAAAGGGTATAAAAAAGAAGTATATGATTAAAATATACCCGAAAGGGTATAAAAAAGTTGGTTCGAGTGAAATATACTCGAAAGGGTATAAATATTGAATAGAGTTTAAATCCAACGATTTTTAACTAAAAAACTTATTCTTAGTCAATTAAAAAAGTTTTTGCCGCCGAAATAATTTCTTTGTTCAACTCAACAATATTTTCGATATCATCAACAGGAAATTTATCATTACCATATCCTGCTAACTCCAAGAAATGTTTATTTTTCACTGATGTGATTTTTGCGATTACTTTACGTTGATTATCATCAACCAAAATATTAAAACTGTTTTTCTGATCTCTGTATGAAATTCGAGTAAAATCAACTTTTTTCAGAGAATTTATAATGATTGTCTTTACGGCATGATAAATTTTTAATTCCTCACCAGTTGTAATAATCAAATTTCCATTTTTAGATTCTTCCTCTATCAATTTAGGCAAAACTTGTTGAATTGAATTGGAATTAATTAATCCGCGCAATTTATCCTTTATTGCGTCATTCATTCGTTTGCCAGGCATACGAGCAAAAATGGCTTTAATTAAATCATCTGATGGATTTAATAATTCTTCGCTTAATGCACCATTAAAACCTTCAAGGAAAAATGTGTCTTGAGCTTCCTCTAAAATTTTAGCTAAAAAATCATCGGGATTACTTTTATGGAATTGCGCAAATAATTCAATTTTAGTATCATCAATTTCGGTGAAATCAATGATTAAAAATGGATTATGATGAAGTTTATTTTTTTCAAGGTACTCAGTATAAAAACGCCATTCTAAACCGTTAGTTAAAATCCCAATCTTCGAACCCTCCGTATGGCTAAAGTAACCATTGAGTTGCGCGCCTTCTTTGTCCGTTAATTTCTTTCCGAATTTTTTACATTCAATGATTATTTCAGGCTTTTTTCCTTTTACTATTAATCCAATATCTGCTTTGTCATTTTTTTGTCCCCAACCAGCGGTGATTTCAGTGAGCATATCTTTTGGATCTCTGCTATAGCCTAATATCTCGCACATTGGTTCGATAATGAACATTCTTGTTTGTGCTTCATTGTTACAGGTTTCCTCTAAGCGTTGGAAATCAAGTTTGACAAATCCTTTTTTTACTGCACTAACAATTCTTTTATCTACGTTCATGATTTGCGAAATTTAATTTTTAATGAATTTTCCTCTTGATTCTAACAAATCTACAATAAAAGTAAAACAAAACAACCGAAAGTGTGTAATAAAACAACCTATTTTATAGGTGTGTGTTTCACAGCATTGCGGAATTTTGCTTCATGGAAGAATTCAATATTGGTGCACAGATTAAAGCTGTTTTGGAGTCCAAAGGGATGTCTGTGACGGAGTTTGCGAAGCGCATCAATAAATCCAGAGAGAATTGTTATTCCATTTTTGCCCGAAAGACCATCGATACGGGATTGTTGCAAACGATCAGTACCGTTCTAGCGCATGATTTCTTCATGCAATTCAGTTCTTCTTACCAACAGATGTCCGAAGAAACGCAAAAACTGCGCGATGAAAATACGATTCTGAAAGAATACTATTCCCTTTTGAAAGGGAAGGAGTGAGGAAATTAATGCAACTGTCCTTCTATTGCTTTATCTAACTTGTCTATAGATCCCGGTTCTAGCCCTGTTGCTTTATAAACAACTTGACCTTGTCGATTGAGGATGAAGTGTGTTGGATATCCTTGAATTCCTAATTCAATGGTTTGCTGTTCTGCGATGCTTAATACTTGATAATTAAAATCTGTCTTTTTTAAGAAGTCTTTCAATTGATCCGGTTTGTTCAAAGCGATGGCTAAAAATTCCACGTCGTAACCCTTGTATTTTTCGACTAACTTATTCAAATCCGGAATCTCCATCTTACAAGGTTTACATTCAATGAACCAAAAGTTGATGACCGTGATTTTTTCCTTTTTTGGATTGAAATCGGACAGTTGAACTTCTTTGTTTTTTAAGGTGCGCAATGAAAGATTTGCAGGGATTGACTCGTTTGTTAAATCAACCTTCTCCATGGGGGAATTCATCCGCATCATCATCCCTTTTTCCTGCTCTGACGCAGATCGAAGAACGAATGCTTTGACCTCTTTTCTGTCATTGATAAATGGCTCAGGAATGAGATTGCCTGTCCCTAAATAAAAATCGAGGCTATCCGAAGAGATTTGTTTTCCATTTTCAAGGCAAACCGGAATGGTTTTACCATCTAACATGAGGGGCTGTGAAAAATCCAAATCAGTCGGTTGGGCTTTGTGTAATTTGGATAAGTCCACTTGTGCAAGGGTTAATCCTTGGATTATGCAAATGGAGATTAACAGGATGGTTTTAAACATTGGGTATAATTTAAAAATTAAAACTCAAACTTAACTTCGCTCCTGCTTGTGAGTAGTTGAAATTTGGACCAGTAGCACCTAAAGGTAAGGGAGTGACGATTTGATTAAGCACCATGTTTTTAAAGAAACAAAATTCAAGGTTCCAAGAATGTTTGTTGTTGCCAATAAAGGAAAAACCATGCCCGAACTCGAGTCCGATGGAACTCATGGTGACGTCGAATTTTTGTTGAATGTTATTCGTCATTGGTGGCATGGTTAAATCCTGAATATCTACTGATTCTTCTGAACTGCGCACACCGTAATTTACACGAATTGGAATGTATTTAGCGACATTGGATTTCATGCCATCATACTGAAATTGGTAGTTGGCTCCGATGGAATAGAATTGATCTAATCCGGACAGTAACTTCACATCTGCTTTCAGTCCAACGAAATGTTGACGACTCAGGTATTTCCCCGCGCCGACAGTCATACAAATAGGCAAGTCGTAAAAATATCCGTTACCTGAGGTCCAGATGTAATAATCATCGGGAACGAATCCATTATCTGTTCCTGCGGCAAATTGTGTGAGTCCAAGCATGAAGGAAAACTCGTCGCTTTTACGTGGACGCACGATGGTGTCACGCACACGTTTGTTGTAGCTCACGTTCTCTTCGAAAAAATCGTACATCTCTCGGGAAAGGGAATAGTTTCGGTTGTAATTGTCGCGAAAGGTCAAATCGCCATCCTTCTGATTGAATTCGATGATTTCACCATAAAGTACTTTTCCTGTTTTCAAATGAACAATGTCATATACGACTACTTGTTTTGGTTTCGTTTGTGCAAATGCATTTGTTTGCTGTAAACAAAGGACGAGTGTCAAAAGGAGGATGTTTCGTAACATGTGTGCTGATAATTTGCCTTAAAAATAAGTCAAATCTGTGAATTTTCAATTGCTTGAGGAATCCATATCTTTGCAGCGTGTCAAAATACTTAAGCATAGCGAAGATCAGTGAAGGATTCTACAAGGAAAAAGGATCCAAGTTTTTTGCATTTGCTGTTCCTTGTAAAACAGAGGAGGATGTCAAGGCGTTTATTCAAGCGAAACGAAAAGAACACCATCAAGCTGTTCACGTGTGTTCTGCTTTTCGTTTAGGTAGTGACAAGAAATTGTACCGTTCAAGTGATGACGGCGAGCCTTCGAATTCTGCTGGTCCACCGATTTTAGGGCAAATTCAATCGTTTGATTTGAGTAATGTTTTGATTGCGGTAGTTCGTTATTACGGCGGCACAAATTTAGGCGTTGGCGGACTCATTACGGCCTATCGTTCCGCCGCAAAAGATGCCTTGGAACAAGCTGAAATCATTGAATTGGAAGAAGAAATTATTTGGAAACTTCAATTTTCTTATCCGGATTTACCAAAAGTGATGAAGTCACTCAAAGCTTATCCCTGCACTATTTTAACACAAGAATTAGCTGAAAACGGAAACATTTCGGTGAGTATTCCAATGTCTCAAGAACGCTTAATGTCTGAACTGAAAGAGTTTAAAATCAATCCCTGAATTTTTCCTTTTGGTAAGGAAATAAATCGGACATTTCTCCGGAGTAATAAAATTCATAGGCCACAGATCCGAAGGTATATTCCTGATCGCGAATTTTGAAATTCGAACCACCAACTGAAGGATTTTTCTTCGGAACGGATTTGACATATCCTAAATTAAACAGGGATGCGAAAATTTCTGGACGGTCATCGATTGGAAATCCAGCTCTTTTCCATTGCTTATCGATTTGTCTGATGAACAATCCTGCATACAAGTATGAATAGTAATGGTCTTTGTATTGAACCAAACGTTGGATACGAACACTATTTGTGTCGTTGTGTTTGTTTCGATAATTGACCGTTGAATCATAGTCTAATACGTTCTCGTAATCTTTCCCTATATAGTATTTGGAGGTGCTATCTTTTAAATAGAATTCGATATTTTTCGCTGTATTTTCTTTGATTCCCGTCACACCATAAGAGTGGTTTGTTTCTAAAGCAAGCGTTTTTAAAGGCGCCACTAAACTTTTAAAGCGTTCGCGTCGTGAATTGAAAAGACGCACTTGTTCGCCCACTAAACATGCGACAATATACCGTGGCTCAACGCCAGCAACTTTGGCTGCAGAGTCTATGTATTTTTTATCCTTTGCTACGGCTTCTTTAAAGTATTTCCATTCAACGATGTTCGTCCAGTCAAAAGCACTGAGATTCGTGGCTTTTTCGCTCATTTTTTTCTTATTAATGATCGCCTTTAGTTGTTCTTGATAGGTTTTGTTCTTCATTAATTTTAAATCGACCGCAGCGAGCATTTGCAAGGCTAACTTGTCATCTTTGGAATTCGACCAAGCATCCATGATTGCGTTCGCATTCTTTGGATAATATTCGTTTAACAAATGAATCCGACTGAGAATTTCATTGCGATAGAATGCTGTGTTCGAACTATCAATTTTAAAAGACTGGTTGTATTTATCGTGAATTTGTTGGTAATAGCGGTTGTTTACATCCACGGACCCACCGTCATTGGTGAAATTAAACTTCATCGCCAAAAAGGTTCCAACTAAGAAAAAACCGTATAAAGCAAAGCCGTAAAGTGCAATGAGGTATGGGATTTTAATCCATTTTTTTTGTAAAAGGGAGCGCATATTTTGTTATTAACACGGCTTTATACTGATAAATGACAAACAAGTTACACTGAGTTTTATTTGCATGAAAAATTTCAGTCGGTTTTCCTAGAATGATTAATTTTAAACCATGGCTTTAGTGAAAGAATGTCGTGGTTTTATGCCACAATTTGGAGAGGATTGTTACCTCGCTGAGAACGCAACGGTTGTTGGAGATGTGATCATGGGAAACGAGTGTTCCGTGTGGTTTAACGCAGTGGTAAGAGGTGATGTGAATTCCATCCGAATGGGAAACCGAGTGAATGTTCAAGACGGTGCAGTGCTGCATTGTACCTATGAAAAGACAAAAGTGAATTTGGGTAACCATGTTTCTATTGGACACAACGCGCTTGTTCATGGATGTACCGTAGAAGATAATGTGCTGATTGGCATGGGTTCTATTGTGATGGACAATTGTTACATCGAAGCAAATAGCATCATTGCTGCAGGTGCAGTTCTGTTAGAAGGAACACGTGTCGAGTCTTGGAGTATTTATGCCGGCGTTCCAGCTAAAAAAGTTAAAACCTTGAGTCCAGAGTTGTTTGCAGGAGAGGTCCAGCGGATCTCCAATAATTACGTCATGTATAGTGGTTGGTTTAAAGATAAAAAAGACTGATCATCAAAAAATAGTAACATTCTCGTTGCTATTTCACCATTTTCTTCTGATGAATGAAGATAGCTTGGCAGCTTAAATTTTCATCAGTTAGGCACTTTCTGAAGGAGAAATCGTAATTTTACTCAAGAAAATTTAGCACTATGAAATACGATCGAATCGACTCCAATCTATACATCGCGAATAGAAAGAAATTTACCGAACGAATGACGGCAAATACGTTAGCGGTATTTAATTCTAATGATATTTTTCCAATCAGCGCCGATAGCACGATGCCCTTTCAACAGCACCGTGACATATTGTATTTATGCGGAGTAGATCAAGAAGAATCGATTTTAGTTCTTTTCCCAAATGCGAGTAATCCAGCGCACCGAGAAGTGTTATTCTTGAAAGAAACAAGTGATTTAATTGCTGTTTGGGAAGGTGAAAAACTGACAAAGGAAACAGCTTTTTTAACTTCGGGAATTAAAACCGTTTATTGGCTACAGCAATTCCCAACGATCTTCAAGCAACTGATGGCGGAAGCGCATGGAATGTATTTAAATACAAACGAACATTTGCGCGCGAATACAGAAGTGGAAACACGTGAGGATCGATTCATCAAACAAGTGAAACAAGATTATCCAGCACATCAAGTGCATAAGTCAGCACCAATCATGCATAAAATTCGTTCGATCAAAGAAGCGGTGGAATTGGAATTGATGCAACGTGCATGTAAAATTACCGAGGCTGGTGTTCGACGTTTATTGGCTTTCATTAAACCAGGAGTTTGGGAATACGAAATCGAAGCGGAATTGGCGCATGAATTTTTGCGCAATCGTTCCAAAGGATTTGCCTACACACCGATTGTTGCTTCAGGAAAAAATGCCTGTGTTTTACATTATATTGAAAACAACCAACAATGTCAAGATGGTGATGTCATCCTATTGGATGTTGGCGCAGAATATGCAAATTATTCATCGGATTTAACACGTTGTTTACCTGTTAATGGTCGCTTTACAGCTCGACAAAAAGCGGTGTACAATGCCGTTTTACACGTGAAAAACGAAGCGCAAAAATTATTGGTTCCAGGAACGATTATGGCGGAATACCACAAGCAAGTTGGATCCTTGATGGAAGAACAATTAGTTGGACTTGGATTGATTTCCATGGAAGACATCAAAACTCAAAATCCAGATTGGCCAGCGTATAAAAAATACTTCATGCATGGAACTTCTCACTTCTTAGGCTTAGACACCCATGATGTAGGAATTTGGCACGAACCAATTTCTGCCGGAATGGTCTTTACATGTGAGCCTGGAATTTACATTCCAGAAGAAGGACTCGGAATCCGTTTGGAAGATGACTTAGTTGTACAAGCATCTGGTGCGCCGTTTAATTTAATGGGCGATATTCCAATTGAAGCGGAAGCGATTGAAGACTTGATGAACGCATAGTTCATGTTGCATTACCGTTCTTTCGGAGAAGGCGAAACGTTTGTTTTCTTGCATGGATTTTTAGAGTCAAGCACGATGTGGGATTATCTCCCACTACATAAATTGAACACGCATTGTATTTTCATCGATCTTCCGGGACACGGTGAATCTCCTTTGACTGATGCAGATGAAATTCCTAGTATTCGTTTCATGGCTCAACAAGTTCTTGAAGTCTTGAATGAGTTAACTATCACTCAATTCAGTATTGTTGGACATTCTCTAGGGGCATATGTTGGATTGGAACTGTGTCAGTTAGTACCATGTCAAAAACTCATTTTTTTAAATTCCAATTGTTGGAGTGATGACGAGCAAAAACGACGCGACCGTTTACGCGTAGCTGATTTGGTTTATACAGCGAAGAATCACTTTATCCGTGAAGCCATTCCCGGTTTATTTGGTCGTCCAGCGGATTTTCAAAAAGAAATCCAAGTATTAATCGAAGAGGCCAATCTCATGAGTGCCGATGCGATTGCCTATGCGGCATTAGCGATGCGTGAACGCGTAGATTATACACAGGAAGTATTAGCGAATCCTATAAAATATTTATTCATCCATGGAGAATTAGACACCCTTATCTCGAGTCAGCAGTTGACGTCGCGCCTTCCAGCAATACGAATTCATTTCCTTCCAAATGCCGGACATATGTCCCATATAGAGTCTAGTGAAGACGTTTTTGAGTTATTGAAGAAAGAAAGTTAGGAAAAGTTTTGGCCCTTAATAGAAAATGACTAAATTAGTCATGACAAAAAAAGGCATGAAAACAATCATTCAACAAAAACTTCAAGAAAAAGGGATAAAAATCCATGAACTAGCAAAGCACTTGAGCATAGACGCAAGTCTAATGAGTCGCATTTTAGCGAATAAGCGTAAACCAAGTGACATTCAAATCAAGAAGATTTCGGAGACATTAGATTTACCGTACAGTGATTTATTGACTTATTATTTGTCGAGTGAGGTAGTTAAAATCGTGAAAGATTACCCACAATTGGCACAAAGCATCTTAGTCATGGCAGAAGCGCGTGTGAGTTATTTGCTCAGTGATGATCGCTTTGAAAATATCGCGATTGATTCAGTGCTTCAGGAAAAATTACGTGAGTTAGAAACAATGTCCATGAAATGGCGCGCGATCAAACCACTTGATACTGTTCAATTAGAAAAGCTTCAAGAATATTTTCACACGGCATATACGTATGAGTCGAATCGCATAGAGGGAAATACCCTGAGTTTACAAGAAACACACTTAGTAGTCAATGAAGGAATTACCATCGGAGGCAAAAGTGTCCGCGAGCATTTAGAAGCGATAAATCATGGTGAGGCCGTGGCCTTGTTACACGATTTGGTGAGCAATGAAGTTCCCTTCAATGAGTTCCGGCTAAAGCAAATTCATCACCTCGTTTTAAAAGGAATTGACGAGCGAAACGCCGGAAAATACCGAAACATACAAGTCATGATTTCTGGGAGTGAGCACATTCCACCAGCGCCCTATATGTTAGATAAACTCATGGAAGATTATTTCATCTACTACGAGCAAAACCGAAAGCGTTTGCATCCCGTTTTATTAGCTGCAGAAATGCATGAGCGTTTGGTTACAATTCATCCATTCATCGACGGAAATGGTCGTACATCGCGGTTGGTCATGAATTTTATCTTATTGCAAAATGGGTACACCATTGCCAACTTAAAAGGAAACCACGAAAATCGTTTGGCTTATTTTGCTGCTTTACAAAAAGTTCAACTGAATCACGATAGCACGGACTTTTATTCGCTCATCATCGATCATGCACTGGCATCTTTGAAAGAGCACTTGTTGTTGGCGGGGGAAGCTTGTTAGAAGGTTGCTAAAAATTCTTTTGGTGTAAAAACCGGTAATTCTGAATGTTTAAAGTCCTTGCCATTTCTCGTTAAAATAGCCTCGATTCTACTATGTTGTAAGGCACTGAAATAGTGCAACGCATCCTCAAAATCAGTAAATTTAGAGTCTAAGGCTGCAAGCACTTGTTTTTGATCCATAGATAAAACTGAAATAATTTTCAATAGAATTTTCAATTGATCAATCACATAGTTGTGAGATGCTTTTTGTCGCAGTAAATAATAGGTGTTCGCGACGATTACCGGCGTCACAAAAGCGTTCATCTCTTTTTTTTCACATTTCAATAAGATGTGTAATGTGTCATCTGAAAATGGTTTACGATCGAGTAGAAAGTCTAAAATGACATCCGTATCTAAAAGAATATTTTTCATTCGTTTAAATATTTTTTAGAAAGCGCGTCGTTCAGTTTCTCTTTATAATCAACCAAATCATTATCCTTAAACGAGCCTTTTAAGCCATAAAGCACCGAAGGTTCTTCAACGATTTGAGCAGAATGATTGACCAAAACGCTTAAATAATTTTCGATTAATTGCGATAAACTTTTCCCATTCTCTTTGGCAAAAGCTTTTGCTTTGATGATGATTTCTTCTTCAATGGAAAGGGTGAGTTTTGTGTTCATACGTATAAATGATGTATTCAAATATACGTATAAAATATTAATTTACAAACGCTCCTTCGAATCCATGATGATTGTCACTGGTCCATCATTGATGAGGGATACTTTCATATCTGCACCGAATTTTCCGCTAGCGATTTTACCCGGTAACAACGTTTGAAGTTGCTGAAGAAAGTATTCGTAAAGTGGAATGGCTTGCTCTGGACGTGCTGCACGAATGAAACTTGGACGATTGCCCTTTTTTGTACTCGCATGTAATGTAAATTGGCTTACGACCAATAATCCACCTTGGACATCTTGCACATTCAAGTTCATTTTTCCATCTGCATCAGCGAAAACGCGCATTTGGGTAATTTTTTGGATGAGGTAATCGGCGTCCGATCTATCGTCTTCCGTTTCAATGCCTAATAAAATGAGGAATCCATGTTGGATTTCACCCACACATTCACCGGAGATTTTTACGGCTGCTTCGGAAACACGTTGAAGTACAACTCTCATTAATAATCGCTTCTGCGGTGTGGGTCGTTCGCGTCTTCGTGCATCAACTGCAAATACGTGTGATAACGATGCGCGGCGATTTCATCGTTTTCAACAGCTGCTTTTACGGCACAATGCGGTTCATTCATGTGCTGACAATTGTTGAAACGACATTCCCCCAATAATTCACGCATTTCCGGAAAGTAATGTGCGTAATGTGCTTTTTCGAGGTCGACAATGCCAAATGCACGAATTCCTGGGGTGTCAATGATGAATCCACCAGTTGCTAGTGGATGCATTTCTGCAAACGTTGTGGTGTGTTTTCCTTGTTCATGCGCCTTAGAGATTTCACCGGTTCGTAAATCAAGGCTGTTATCTAACGCATTGACCAAAGTTGTTTTTCCAACTCCTGAATTCCCGGAGATCATGACTTGATGGTCTTTGATTTCATCCTGTAAAAATGCCACGGAAGACTCATCGCGTGCTGAAATTGGGTAGCACGGATAACCTACCTTTTCATACACTTCTTTCAAGTAATGAAATTGTACATTTTCCTCATCGGAGTAAAGGTCCACTTTATTGAATAAAAGCGTTGTTGGAATGCGAAAGGATTCAGCTGCTACCAAAAAACGATCGATGAACGCAATTTGAGTGACAGGTGATTTTAAGGTCACTACCAAGTAAGCACGATCAATATTCGCCGCCAAA
Organism: uncultured Flavobacteriales bacterium; assembly: GCA_903879765.1. GTDB lineage: Bacteria > Bacteroidota > Bacteroidia > Flavobacteriales_D > Crocinitomicaceae > UBA952. The sequence goes on along the minus strand of CAIRMS010000366.1, from coordinate 12,758 downwards.
ATTTGCATTTGTTTGCTCAGATTGGTAGACTTTCGCACAATGTAATTGTGTCGGTCTTCAATTGAACGAATGGTGTAGTATTCCTCACGACCTTCAATGAAGTCCGATTTCTCATCCAAAATCACTCGGTCACCCGCCGCAATTGGATTCGTTGTTTTGAGTCCTTCGATGCGTAGTTTCCCACGGATACTGGCTTGCACGACTTGTTGGTCCTCTAACAAGACTTGATACCATTTACCCGTTGATTTTAAAACGATTCCGTGCATGGATGCAAAGTTAATCAAACAGCGAGAAGCAACACTCAAGAAAAAAAATTAATAAATTTGTCCCATGCTAAAAAACACACTCTTCCTTTTTTTATCCTTGGTTCTAAGTTCTTTGTCCTATGCCCAAGTGACTGAGTCAAAAATCGATACAGCGATTGTTACTACACCTGAAATTGATGCAGAATACATTGGTGGATTTGATGGATTAGTGAATTACCTTGCAACTAATCTATCATTCATTGGAAATCCTAAGAATAAAAGATCGGTAGCGAAGGAGGAACGATTAGAAGGAGGAAGGCTCATTGTTCGTTTTATCATTGAAAAGGATGGTAGCATTACACATGTGAAATTGGAAACAAAATTACCAAAGTGTGAACCGTGTAATCAAGACGCGATCCGTGTGGTAAAAAACATGCCGAAATGGAAACCAGCTTCGAGTGACGGAAAAGCTGTTCGAACCTATGTTCGTTTGCCAATTGTTTTCGATGTGGATTAATCGTTCAAGTGGGCGAACAAACATCTTTTTTTCAAGGTGTTATTTAGTTGTGCATTGTTAGTATTCCAAAATAGTCACGTTATCATCACGAACATTTGTACCTATGTGTGCAGTGGTAGAAAAGAATCCCATGTGATAATGGTTGCATGAAATGAAAGATTAGTCATGATAAAAAGCTTGTTGATATTAATTTTATGTTTGACTTCTACCTTGTCGTTTGCACAAGTGTCTAATCAATTAAAGGACACAGTAATTTATTTTACTCCGGATCAGAATGCGGAATTTGTCGGTGGAGTTGATCAACTCATGGAGTACATTTATTCCAACTACAGAGCACCTTGCGGTACCGGTTTCGAAATAAATGCGGTCGTCATTTTGCGGTTTGTTGTAGAAATAGATGGTTCAATTTCGAATGCAATTGTTGAAAAAAACTCAGACTGTGTATTATGTGACTCACAGGCACTTCGTATTGTTAATAAAATGCCGACATGGATCCCCGCTTTGAATCACGGTCAAGCGGTACGTTCTTATATTCGATTGCCTATCGATTTTTCTTTTTAATTACGATGAAAATAATTAATGCACTTTACATATTTGGTATTTCACTTGTTTACCAACCGGCCTATTGTCAAGTACTTGACACATCAATCGACACATCTATTATTTGGTTTGGTTCGGATGTTTCAGACCCGGAGTTTATTGGAGGTTTTAATGCATTGAATTCGTATCTTTCAGTGAATTTATTTTCTCAAAAAAGAAATGAAATCGATGAGAAAGACAAATTAAATCCACTCCCCAAGGAAGCGAGAGTTATTGTTCGATTTACCGTTGAAACAGACGGCACCGTGAGTGATGCGATTTTGATATCAAAGTTACCTCAATGTGAATCTTGCAATCGAGAAGCGATTCGTGTGGTGATGACTATGCCAAAATGGAAACCCGCATTTTATCAAGGAATAGCCGTACGTGCTTACTATTATTTACCAATTAAGTTTGAGCAAAATTAATCATGATGGCACTGAATACATTTCTCTTAATAGGTAGTTGCATAATCACCCAACTTGTATTTTCGCAAAACGGTTTTACAGTTGATACATCGAGTGTGTATCGTTTCGATTGTCAAGTCACATACGTTGAAGAAGCTGGATTTCCAAATGGATACGAAAAAATGAATGAGTATCTGGAGGAAAATAAAAGGAACATAATCAACCCAAGAACTCAAAGTGAATACACGTTGGATGAACGACGCAGAAATGAGCGGGTCATTTTGCGTTTTGCTATCGACACGAATGGCAAGGTGACTAATGTTGTTTTAGAAGTCGGATTGCCCAATTGTGAAGCATGCAACCAAGAAGCACTGCGTTTAGTGGAAAGCATGCCAAATTGGATACCAGCAAAGGAGAATGGTAAACCTATACTTCAACTTGTACGCTTGCCGATCACCTTCGAATTGGAAAATGAAAAGGATGATTTTGATTTACTTGGCTGTGAGTTAGAGATTGATCCAGAATTTAAAGGTGGTGAAAAAGCGTTAATCAAATACATAAAGAAAAATTCATGGGTTAGCGGAAATCGGAAGAGGCGAAAATCGATACCAAAGGATGAACAACTTGTAGGAGGCAGGGTGCATGTTCGTTTTGTAATTGAAGCAGATGGTAGTGTGAGTCATGTTGAATTAGAACATCGATTACCACATTGTGAACCATGCAATCAAGAGGCGATACGCCTAGTAACGTACATGCCAAAATGGGAACCAGCTTATAAAAATGAAAGAGCCGTTCGTTCTGAAGTGCGCATTCCGATTTTATTCGAACTGGAATAGATGTTTTAGCGCATCAAACCGGCTATTAAATTTCCCTACCTTTGGGTTATGAAACAATATGGACTCATCGGAAAGCACCTTTCCCATTCTTTTTCACCGTCATTTTTCGCGGATTTTTTTCAAAAACAAGGGATTGATGCAAATTACGCGTCGTATGAGCTCCAAGAAATTTCGGGCTTTCCTCAATTGATGAAGGATTCTATTTTTGGTGGATTGAATGTCACGATTCCTTACAAAACAGCGATTATTCCGTTTCTAGATGAATTGGATCCACTCGTAGCTGAAATTCAGGCGGTGAATGTCATTGCGTTTGAAAATGGTAAGACGAAAGGGTACAACACTGATGTTTTCGGATTCCAGCAAAGCATCAAACCCTTCTTAACGTTCCACCATGAGCGCGCCTTGATTTTCGGTACAGGTGGTGCGTCGAAAGCCGTCGCATATGTGTTTAAGTCCCTCGGAATTGACGTGATTTTTGTTTCTCAAACAGCATCAAGCTTGAGTAATCACTTCACCTATGCGGATGTCAACGAGCACATGATCGCTGCGTGTAAAGTTATTGTCAACTGCACGCCTCTTGGAATGTCTCCCAATGTGAATGCAGCACCAGCAATGCCATACGAAGCACTTAGTGAGGAACATTTACTGATTGATTTAATCTACAATCCAGAGGAAACCTTGTTTATGAAACAGGGCAGAGCGAATGGAGCTACCGCGATGAACGGACTTTCCATGTTACAACATCAAGCCTTGAAAAGTTGGGAAATTTGGAATACCCCGCGTTAAGACGCAGGGTTATTTCCGTTATTTCCAATGCTGTACCAGTCAATTTTTCTGGAGAAGTACATGATCAATGCCAAGATGATGAATACGCCGATACTTCCAATCAATAATGCGAAGTCTTCCAATTGAATGATCACGAAAATGAAGATGTAAAGGATGCTCAATAATCCGGAAATGAATACCGTTAATTTCGTAGATTTTAAAATCGCTTTCACATAACCTGATATTAGGAGCAACGTTGCTAATGCAGAGATAAAGAAGGAAATATTAAACTTCAAATACTCTGAAATAGACAATAGTAAGGTATAGAAAATCACCAGGCCAATTCCGACTAAAATGTACTGAATTGGGTGAATAAATGCCGATTGGAATACTTCAATAAAGAAGAAGACCAAGAAAGTCAATCCGATGAAAAGAATGGCGTACTTAATCGAACGATGCGATTTTTGGTAGTTGTCAACTGGTAAGATTAAATCCACACCAAAAGCTGAATATTTGATGTTGTAGCGACTTCCCACCCAAGTTTGCGGATAGTTTCTGTTCAAATTCAAGACATTCCAATGTGCAGTAAATCCATCTTTTGTCACCTTATTTTCATCAGGTAAGAACGAACCATTGAAGCTAGGAGTTGTCCAGGTGGATGAAACATGGATGTCTGTTTCTTTTCCAACTGGTGTGAAGTACAATTGCTGACTTCCTTTTAATTTCAATTCAAAAGAAAAGGTGTAAATGTGATTATCGGTTGGACTCAAGGCAATTTGCGCGTTGATTCCAGAGGTGAAATTATCCGATGTAGATACTCCCGGACTAAATGGGAAACTTAAATTATTCCAAGATAATTCGATTTGTTTTTCGATGCCGCGAAGATCATCGATACCTACGTTTAAGCGTGCTTTCGAGAAATCGAAATTACTTGCTGGGATATCTAATTCTTCGAAATTCAACTTATTGAATTCACCACTTACTTTGATAATGGAATTGTAAACAACGATTTCATATACGCCACGGTAGCGACGCTCTGGTTTCATTTCCGTAACAATTTTCAATTTACTCGGAAGAATGTGTAGTTTTTCATAAACAGTCACCAACTTTTCTTTTCCTGTAGCTTTATCAGTTTCCTTTGCGTAACGCATAAACGGCAAGCTCATGATTGGACCTTTTATAGTTTGCGCTTCGCCCCATTTCGAGCTAACTTCTTTTATGGCTTCCTCTTGTGTCGATTCCCTTTCGTAGATAATTCCACGAATCATAGAAGTTGGAATTAACAACAACAACGCGATGATCACGATGGTTCCAATTTTAAAGTAGAGGTTTGATTTTAGCTTATTCATGAGTAAGTATTTTTTATCTACAACGAAGGTGCACTTTTTTTATTGTGTTTCAAAATATTAATAACGCTTTTATTAGCATGGACTTAACGCGAATTTGTCGTTTACAAGCAACTAACAATCGAAAGCAAGTGACAAACGACCGAATAAAAAATGGATGTGTAAGAAACTTTGCAGAGTCGAATTCAACCAAGGAATTGATGAGCGACAAAACAATTTTTTTAACCTTTTTTAAAACCAACACAATGAATGCATTAAAAAACAAAGTGAATTTGATTGGACGACTAGGAGTTCAGCCAGAAATCGTGAGCATGGAATCTGGGCGTAAACTCGCTCGATTTACACTAGCAACAAACGAAAATTACAAAAACAAAGATGGTGATTGGCAGTCGATTACTCAATGGCACACGATCAATGCTTGGGGGAAGCTCGCAGAACTCGTGCAAAAATTATTAGTAAAGGGACAGGAGATTGTCTTAGAGGGAAGGTTAGTTAATCAAAGCTATGATAGTAAAAGCGGAGAAAAGCGATATACAACAGTTGTAGAAGCATCTGAATTTTTAGTGTTAACGCCAAAAACAGAAAAACAAGCATGATGACAAATGATATGAACCAAGTGAATTTAATTGGGAAAATTAGTTCACTTCCAAAAATTACGGAATTAGAAAATGGAAAACGCATTGCCAAATTTACCTTATCCACCAAGGAACAGTACCTCGATGCTGATGGAAAAACAAAAACGCGTCGAAATTGGCATATGCTAAGTGCCTGGGGACGCTGGGTGAAAGTACTGGAGGAGTTAGGTGAAGTCGGATCCGAGCTAGCCATTGAAGGTAAGTTGGTCACACGTTTCTATCAAACCAACGGTCAGCGGAAAATGGTTTCGGAAGTAGAGGTCAACGACATCGTCATTATGTAATTTCTTTAAAACCAAAACTTATGAATCCGATACGTAATTATGTGACCCTCATTGGTAATATTGGGAGTCAAACAAAAATCACAGAATTTGACAACGGTCAACGGGTAGCACGTTTTCAACTTGCTACTCCCAAAAGTTTACGAAAGAACAATGGAAGGTACACTGCGACTGTGGAATGGCATCGACTTTTTGCATGGGGAAATATGGCTCAGTTTATTGAGAAATATGGAGAGAAGGGAAAAAAAGTCGCCATCCATGGTCGTATGGTACAACGCACCTACTTAAGCCACGACGGCAAACAACGCAGTTTAAAGGAAGTGGAGGTTCGTCAAATCATCGGCTTGTAATATTAACCAAACATGCACGAGAAAAAAAGCGACTTTCGGGTCGCTTTTTTGACATTACCGCATAAATGTAATAACTTTGTAATTACATAAATGTACGTAATGGAAGTGTCAATCATTCAAATAGGAAATTCTAAAGGTTTACGATTATCGAAAACCGTATTAGACAAATATCAAATCAAGGAAAAATTAGAAATGATTTTAGAAAATGACCATATTGTTTTGCGTCCATTCAAGGAACCTCGAAAAGGTTGGAGTGAGGCATTTCAAGAAATGCATGCTTCAGGTGACGATCAATTGTTAATAGATGACGTATTTGACGATGAAAATTTTGACGAATGGAATTGAATCAATACCAAGTAGTTTTGGTGCAGTTGGGTCCAACCGTTGGTAGTGAGATTCAAAAAACGAGACCATGTGTCATCATTTCACCAAACGAAATGAATGATCATTTACGTACGATTACCATTGCACCGTTATCCACGACAAGTAAGGGTTATCCCACTAGAATACAGATTCAACATAACAATCAAATTGGATGGGTTGTCATGGATCAAATACGGACGATTGACAAGGCTCGTATTATTAAAAAATTTGGATTTTTATCAGAACCAGAAATCAAATCGTGTAAGCAAGTGATTCGTGAAATTTTTGTGGATTGATTATAATTTAACGGAATCTGTTAATTTTATTCTTTTTTACTATGTCCTTATTTCGCGCAATTTTATGCATCATTTTTCCGCCGTTATCCGTTGTTGATAAAGGTTGTGGTTCTTTTTTAATCGTATTTTTATTGACCATAATGGGTTGGATTCCTGGTGTCATTGCCAGTTTGATTATCTGTTCGAAAAAAGAATCTTGAATTCGAAACTGATATAAAAGATGAAGAAATTCTATGCTCAATTCAGACAATTATCATGGTTAACGAAAGCATGTATTTGCATTAGTTTGTGTTTATTGATTTTCTCCTTAAGCCAAGATGCTTTTTATATTGATCGCCAGGAGAATCCAAAGGCTTATTCAGATAGTTCCATTTTGTTTTTTCTAGGGTGGATGAGTTTCCTTGGAGGTGGCTTGATTCCATTTATAATTTGGTTGGCGAATCCACTTTATTTCCTAACCATCATTTACACGGTGCAACAACAGAAATTAGCCTTGCTGTTATCGATAACCCCGATCATTTTAGCATCTGTTTTTATCATGCTTCCTAGCATTTTAACGAGTGAGTCCGGTGCAACTTCTGAAATCACAGGAAGAGGCCTCGGATTTTACCTCTGGTTCTCCGCTTTCATCGTTTTCTTTTTTGAAGTTTTAATGGGACAAGTACAAAAAGCGAGAAAATGACAACCACACCAGAACACAATGAGAAATTTGTCAAGATGACCTTTGCCTCTGTTTATCCGCATTACATCAATAAAGTGGAACGAAAAGGGAAAACAAAAGTGGAGTTGTTGCAAGTGATTGAATGGCTCACTGGTTTTGATGAGGATACACTGAATGAACTTGTAGCAGAAAATGTGACATTTGAAACATTTTTCGAACGTGCAACGCTTCATCCCAATGCACACCTAATTACTGGCACAATTTGTGGCTATCGTGTGGAAGAATTATTAAATCCCTTAACGCAAAAAGTACGTTACTTGGATAAATTGGTAGATGAGTTAGCCAATGGAAAATCTTTGGATAAAATCTTACGTAAAGCTTAAACGATGAGAAAAATAGCGTTCATTTTAAGTCTTTTAATACTGGTGGCAAGTTGTCAAACGGAACTGTTAAAAACGAAGAAAAAAGTTCAAGTTTCTGAACAGCAAGATCCGATCACTCGAACGATTAATGATTCAACTTTTAGTTATGAATTAGTCAATAAAAAATGGATTAGCGTTACCATCATCAATTCCGCCGAACATTTTTCGATGCTTGTAAATCGATTTGGTCTGAAAGACTCCATCGATTTCGATAAAGAACATATTTCAGCAAAAACGCCAGAATTTGAGTGGATGAATAGTAAATACATCTGCATAACGACGTGGTGGTCGGGTCCATTTTCATCTAGTTTGATAATTCCTGTAAAACGAGGTGCAGAACCCTTTAAGTATTTCGTTAAAGGTATTTTAACTTCGGATAAAGGGAGAAATCAAGTGGTTTTTTCAGAACGTATTTTTGGCAACGAAAAAATTCAATTTGCGATTGAAAATTTAGAGACCAATAAAAAACAATTTGTGGATTGGAAAATCCCTTCGAATAAGTCGGAAATGCCTTATTGTGATAGTCTCATTTTAAAAAACAATCAATTGATTATTTGGAATTCATCGAAGTCCACAGTATTTCCAATTGACCTGAAAAACTAATATTTAACGTCAGGTTTTACCTGCTAGAATAGTTTTACGCTTTTCAATTCTAAGTGACTTTTAATAAGTATCCTTGAAAATCGCCACATTACTTTTGTTCAGAAGAGGATAAATGTACATTATCCACAGTTAAATGGAATTAAAAGGATCTTCTCGGATATTAATACCTACCTTACAAGAAATCCAATGTTCAAAAAAGCAACAATAGCTGATAAATTATTTTTAACGGCAGCCATTCTCTCTCTCATTTATTCCGAAATACTTTTCTTTTCCGGTGAAAAGCAAGATGCGACATTCGTTGGATTATGGGTTCCAAGTATCATGGCATTTGCCATTTTCTTTAGATTAATTAATCCATCGAAAAATGTCTGAGTTTCTACCATATTTTGCAGGTATCATCACATTGATATTTGGAATAGGTTTTGGTCTTTCCACAATCAGATCTAACAAAGATGTCACAAAAGTGCCTGATTTCAAAAAAGATAATTGATAACTAGGATACTTATTGAAACTATCGAAAGACAATGTAAAATTAATTAGAATCAAATCTAGATAATAAATATTACGCTGTATTGGAAAAACAATAGTTATAAATTATAGGCGAAAAACCACACTTCTTCATCTAAGGAGCACGAATGTTCTTTTAGAGGTCTATTCACGGATTAAAATACTTATATTCAGAGAATTAAAATTTTGATATATGTTCACTGAATTCTTTAAATCACGCATCGAACGCATTACTTTGTACTTCGGTATTACTGCTTTCATTATACATGTTGTGTTGATTTTCGCAATAAAAATAGGCTTATTAAGTATTCAGTACTTTCCTGAAAACTTGTTTGGCAATCCTTTTTCTGCACTTTTTTCACCGTTTAGTTCATTATTGGTCTACGAAGTCTATTTATTGATCTATTATTTGCGCATTAGTTACACGAAAAGTGTCGCCAAACAATTGGAAATAATGGCACTTATTTTACTGCGAAACTGTTTTAAAGATACCGGGCATTTAACAGAGGGTCATACTTCGCTTTTAAACAGTGAATTGGTTAAGGACTTAAGTGGATTCATTGTCATACTTGTACTTGTTTGGCTTTTTTATCATCTGGACGCCAAACGCGGAGAGATCAAATATGAGATGAGTAAACAATTCATTAATTTGAAGGAGAGTCTTGCCATTTTTCTAATGATTGTGTTTTTTGGACTATCCATTTTTTCTTTTTCTACGTGGATAGGGGACCTAATCCAATTTTCTACAAATAAAGTATCACTTGGTGATCCATCTCATATTTTTTATACGGAGTTCTTTACCTTGTTAACATTTGTGGATGTATTGCTTCTTTTAAGTAGCGCTCGTCATATGAAAAACACGATTTTGGTGATTCGGAATTCAGGGTATGTTTTAGCAACGTTTTTAACAAGAATATCATTTTCATTAGATGGATGGGAGCGGATTATTACCATCATTCTTGGAGCAATGGTGGCCGTTTTCATTTTATGGATAAGCCGCAGAAGCGTATTTACACAAAGCATTGATTGATTCAAGATACCATGTAAAACTCAAGATCACGTGAACATTTCGCAAGTACAATTTGTTGTTAATCAATAAAATATATTTTTCGATTGGATAAAAACGGCTATTTCGACTACATTTTCATTGGTGCAGGTGCTTCAGCAACTCTTTTGCTACGTAGTTTAGAGTCCCGTGGCTTATTGACCAATAAAAAGATTGCGCTGATTGATGCAGATGATAAAAGTAAAAACGATAAAACGTATTGTTTTTGGACATCAATGGATGCTACTATCGCCAAGGATTGCCAGCATCTTTTCTCGCAAACTTGGTCCAAGATAAGTGTCAATCGGCAAGAGCCAGAGACACTCGAAAATAGTCGATACGTGCATATTTCAAGCATTTCAATGTATGACCAATGTCGAAGAATCATTGAACAACATCAATTAGCACGAATTTATACCTCAGTTAAAAGTTTAGTTAGGACAGAAAATGGCGTTCAGGTGAAAACCGAAAATGGAAATTTTTATGCCGAGACTATCTTTGATAGCAGACCACCAACATTTGCTATCCCTGAAAAAAATGAAGCAGTGTTATGGCAAACCTTTATTGGGTACGTTATTTCGCCAAGTAAACCATACAAAGAGGCAGATTGTGTTGATTTAATGGATTTTGATATTCCACAGGATGGCTTTACACAGTTTATGTATGTCCTACCCTTACCTCATAACCGAATTCTTGTAGAGGTCACGCGTTTTGGAATCGAACCTATAACTTCAGATAAAGCACATCCAATTTTAGAGGCGTACATTCAAAAACGCTTTGGTGCATACACTGTTTTAGAAACAGAAAAAGGGACAATTCCGATGTCCACGTCGAAAATCATTCATGAAAAAATAGAAGGGGTCATTCCAATTGGTGGAAGATCTGGAGCCATTAAACCAAGTACGGGTTACGCATTCAAAAAAATGTTTCAAGGTGCCGAACACATCGCCGGGCGAATTGAGGCTAAAAAAAAGATTTCATCCATTTTGGTGGAGCCGAAACGATTTCAATTCTATGATCGCTTATTGCTTTTGATTCTCTTACATCGACCGATGCTAGGCAAACAAATTTTCACGGTTCTCTTTAAAAAGAACAACGTATTCTCCGTATTTCGTTTTCTCGAAGGGAAAACAAGCATTTTTCAAGACATACGCATTTTGTTGACACTTCCGTTTCGTCCCTTTTTGCGGGTTCTAAGAACAGAGGTAAGTATTTCGTTTAAAGGATTAATTGCTCCATTTTGTATCTTAAGCTTAGCTGTCGTTTTGTTGTTGATTCAAACATTCGCTGCATCTTATTCTTTTGCCATCCAACTCGTTCTTTTTTCTGTTGGATTTCTAGCTGTCGGACTTCCACATGGAGCAGTGGATCATTTATTGGAGAGCGGAGTGAACGTAAAAGGAGTGACACTTAGTTTTATCTTGAAGTATCTTGGAGTATCGTTTATCTTTCTCCTTCTTTGGTCTCTTTCTGCGGATACCGCATTGCTTTTCTTTTTAGCTTATTCTATATGGCATTTTGGACAATGTGATTTTAAAGAATGGATCCCAAACAAGCAACACACATGGAAAAATATCCTTTGGGGAACCCTTTTATTTGGAATATTATTAATTGGACATCAGACTGAAACCAATAAAATACTTTCGAGTCTGCGTACCTATGAATTACCATTTACGGATAAACATGCTGTCTTCATTTCTCAAATGTTAATGGTTTTTTCGTTTATTTGGAGCATCCTTGAACGGAAAGGAGCTTTTTTCTTAACAGTTTGCATGTTATACGTTGGTTTGTCCCTCCCGTTGTTAAGTGCTTTTAGTTTGTACTTTATTGGACAGCATAGTTTAAATGGATGGCGCCATTTAAAAAATGGTCTTAAAACAAATAGTCAAACGTTATACCTAAAATCTTTGCCATTTAATCTGGGCGCAATCGGAATTTTAGTCATTTCATATTGGTTGAATGAAAATTATTTTTTGTTGAAAAATAATTTTCAAATGGCCTCGATATTCTTTGTTTTCCTTTCCTGTATTAGTTTTCCACATATTATATGGATGCATAAGTTTTATAAAAAAATAATTTGTTGAACATTATTTGTTTTTACTTAAACAAAAATTGTAGTATATTGTTATTCAATTCGTTGGAGTTCCAACCAACATTTGATAAATGGAGAAACCGAAAATCCTTAAGAGTAGGACAAACTTAAACTATTTACTATGGAACATTTAAAGATTGCAAGTGATAATTACGTAGCGTTTACGTTTTTTATCGGAACCATGGCTATGATGGCCGCATCAGTATTTTTCTTTTTTGAGTTAAACAACACGCCTCAAAAATGGAGAACATCGGTATTAGTCTCTGGATTAATTACCTTCATTGCAGCAGTACATTACTACTACATGAGAGGGTACAACCTAGAGACAGGAGATTCACCAACATTCTTCCGTTATGTTGACTGGATCTTAACAGTGCCATTAATGTGTGTTGAGTTTTATTTAATTACCAAAAAAGCAGGTGCAAAAATCGGCTTACTTTGGAAATTGATTTTCGCTTCACTTGTGATGCTTGTTACGGGTTATATCGGTGAGGTATTAGACGAAAACAACAGCGTAATGTGGGGTGTTCTTTCAGGAGCAGCTTATTTCTACATCGCTTACCTTGTTTGGTTCGGAGAAGTAGCTAAATTGGCACAATCAGCTGGACCACAAGTTGCGAAAGCAACAAAAATCCTTGCTTGGTTTGTACTAGTTGGATGGGCGATCTATCCACTAGGATATATTCTTGGAACTCCAGGTGGATTATTTGGAATCACATTCGTTGCAGATCCGAAAGACGGAGAAGCAGCAATGGATATCGTTTACAACATCGCTGATGCGATTAACAAAATTGGATTCGGTTTGGTT
>CAIRMS010000365.1 GCA_903879765.1 uncultured Flavobacteriales bacterium | reverse complement strand
TGATCGAAACTCGTAACTTGTTGAATATATGACACGCCACCGCGCACATTTACAAGGTATTTATAATTCAAGCAAAGTCCTAAGTGAGGGTCAAAAGAAGCCACTTTTGTTTTAAGTAAAACGTTGCGTTGGCCATCTGTAGTCATATCGACATCTAGTTCCGTAGACAAGTTCAGTCCTTTTTTTCCTAAATCGAAATTCCCTGAAGCGGCAAAAATAAAACGTGGCAACGTGAGTTCTATTCCATTTTTAGGAAGTTCATTTTGCGTTGCTTGAAAAACAGATTGCATTTCAGGACTTAAGTCAAAAACCCATGCATTAAACGTAGATGTAACATCCCGAGCCATGACGCCAAACTTCCAATGTTTTGGTAATTGGTATTGCCAACCCGCATCTAAACCAAATCCCCATGAGTGAGCAAAATCGCCAATATTTCGATAAATGACTTTGGCATTTCCACCAACACTCATTCCTTTAATTTTTAGACGTTTGGAGTATGAACCAATGAACGCATAATCCGCAGCAGTAAATAGTTGAACATTGTCATAATTAATGACACCATTATTATCAATCAACTGCGTGGTATTTGGAATGTCATCCACCCCAAAACGGATAAATGAGAATCCAAGAACATGGTCATTGTCTAATTTGTAACTGAAAGCGGCATGATCATATTTGGCAATGCCAGCAAAATATTCGGAGTGCATTAAACTCGCTTCCATTTTTGTGGATTGATGGATTAAGCCGGCCGGATTCCAATAACTGGCATTTACTCCCTCCGTGCTCGCAACAACCGCATTCCCCATAGAAAAGGCATCTGCACCGACTCCTAGCGTTAAAAATTCATTCGAATATTTAGGAGCTAAATCTCCTTGAGTCCAAGAGACGAAGGAAAAAAAACAGCACAATAAAAAGGTACAACTAAATTTATTCATGTGACAATAACTTGTTTTTCCATTAAAAATTGTGTGAAACACACAAATCCGTTCATAATAACCGTTCAAATTTCAGATTTATCCTAAATTTACCTGAAATATTTAACATGTTTGGACTTGCGAATTTACTAACTGCCGCGAATTTATGTTGCGGAATCGTATCAATTATTTTTACATTGAGCGGACGACTCGATTTAGCAGGACTGTTTTTACTCTTTTCGGTTGTTGCTGATTTCGCTGATGGATTCATTGCAAGACTCACAAAAACAAGTGGGGAACTCGGAAAACAGCTTGATTCACTGGCAGACGTTGTATCCTTTGGTGTTGCGCCGGGTGTTTTTATGATGGTGATGATTGTTCTCGGAGTTGATTATAGTGCAGTGATTGATTTAAAACTCACAAACTCCGTTGCGGATACTCAAAAGTATTTTGTTTTCAATCAAATTATGGCCTGGTTTGCCTCGCTTTCCTATGACGTGAATAATTCGTTTAATGCATCCATCAAATACTTGCCATTTACTGCGTTGATCATTCCATTTTTTTCCATGTTTCGCTTGGCGAAATTCAATATTGACACGCGTCAAAGTGACAAATTCATCGGTGTTCCAACACCGTTAAGTACTTTTTTCTTTCTCTTTTTTCCCTTGTATTTTTGGTATCAAAAGGAAAACTGGGGTCACCAGAGCGACTTTATTTATGGCTTGTTTGATTGTTATACCTTGGCCGCAATCACTGTTTTATTCTCAGTTCTCATGATTGCTCCACTTCCATTAATCGCCTTAAAGTTCAAATCATGGAAATGGCGTGAAAATACCTATCGATACATACTTGTTATCATTTCGTTGATAAGTATTCCCATTTTCTTTATCTGGTCGATTCCAATAATTGTAATTTTGTACCTGATTTTATCCATCATTGAACACAATCAAAGAAAAAAACATGAAATTCAAAGCTGAAATTGATGTAATGCCATTAGATGCACTACTAGACCCTCAAGGAAAAGCAGTATCTCAATCAATGAAAAACATCGGATTATCCGAAATTGAAGGTGTGCGCATCGGAAAACACATTCGCCTATTTGTTGAAGCTGATAATCAAGCTGCAGCAGAAGAAAAAGTTACATTGGCTTGTCAAAAAATGTTGGCAAATCAAATCATGGAAAGCTTCCATTTCACTGTAACTGAAGCATAACATGTCTTCGGGTTTTCGAACCTTCAATCCTCGTCAAAATGCTTGGAATAAGGAAGTGTACATTCCCACTACCCCTAGAGAACTCGATACTAAATTTAACCTTCTTTCAGAAGCCCAATCAGAATTTGGCAGATTGGCTGTTACTCGACGTGCCGATTTCCTTCAAGCCATACATCGCTCTTTATCCAAAGGTAAAGAACAGATTAAATTGTTTTATCTGAAAGAAAGTGGGCTTTCCTCTAATCGCTTTGAAACGGAATGGCAACGCACGCTTGACACCATTGAAATTTTCGAGCAACAACTTCGGGATGAATCCTTTCAAAAACCGATATCACAAACATTTCCTGCCGATTCAGTCAGCATTCAAAAAGTTACCTTTCCAATTGGACCTGTACTCGTTTTAGGCTCCAGCAATTTCCCTTTGGCATATTCGACCGCTGGTGGCGATACCATTTCAGCCCTTGCTGCGGGATGCTGCGTTGTGGTAAAAGCTCACCCAATGCACGCAGGAACAAGTACGATTGTTGCGAGTTGCATTATTGAGGCAAGAAAAGAAATGAATTTACCGGAGGGGACATTTACGCATGTACTGGATGATGGCATTGAACTTGCACAACAACTTTGCTCAGACGAACGCATCCAAGCTGTTGGATTTACGGGTAGTTTCAAGGGAGGAAAAGCACTAATGGACATCGCCAACGCGAGAAAAAATCCAATTCCTGTTTTTGCTGAAATGGGAAGTGCGAATCCAGTGATCATACTCGAGGATTTTAACCTCGAAAAATGCACGAGCACTGCTGAGAAATTGGCGCATTCTATTTGTACAGATGCGGGACAATTTTGCACCAAGCCTGGAATCCTTTTTATTCCGAAAGGAGAAGTAGGAAATTCATTTACCGAATCCCTAAAATCATTTGTAGCAAAAACAGAAATAGTTCCGATGTTGCATCCTGATATTCATCGAAATTTCGAAAAACGAAAAAGTGAAGTTGCAGCCATACCAGAAGTAAAATTCACCAGTTCATCTCAAGAACAAAAGGGAATCGAAGGGAAATGGACCATCGCTGAAACTTCGCTAAATAACTTTCTACAGTACCCCACACTGCACGAAGAGGTTTTTGGGCCATTTAGTCTGATTGTCACCTATCGAGATGCAGAAGAATTAAAAAAAGGAATCTCCATTCTAAGTGGACAATTAACCGGAAGCATTTTTTTTGAAAAACAATCTGATTTAATGGAAGAATGCATGCAAATACTGACTCAAAAAGTTGGGAGAATAATTCTAAATGACGTTCCAACTGGCGTTCGTGTGGTGGAAGCAATGCATCACGGAGGACCTTTTCCAGCGAGTAGTGATGTCCGATTCACCGCTGTGGGACCGGATAGCATTTTCAGATTTCAAAAGTATGTAAGTATTCAACAGAAAAATAGAACTTAGAAAAGAAGATTTATCGTAATTTTGATTAAAATTTCTAACATGGAAGATCAACAAACACCAAAAAATTCAAACGGTTTATACCTTGGATTTATTTTCATTTTACTTATCGGTATCGCATCGCTTGCTTATGCTTGGTCCTCTCAACGAGCCAAATTGAATGCATGTAGCAATGAAAACGCACAATTGGTTAATGACATGGCCAGCATGGAAAACATGCTTGGTGGTTACGTAAACGTTGGTGACCTATCCAAAGACTTGAAAAAAGATTTTCGTAATATGTTGGATAATTACGATAAATTAATTGAGATGGACGCTAGTAAAGCGGACAGTTTAAACAAACAAAAAGACCGCATCAATGACTTATTGAAAAAAGTTGAAAGCGGAAATTGAGTTACCGCGAATTAATGAAAGTTCGAAAAGAAAATGAAACGTTAAGAGGAATCATGCGCAGCTATGTTCGCACCATTGATTCACTAAATACGCTGAATATCAAAATAGGTACTGAATTAGTAGAAACTTCTGAAAAGCTAAGCACCACATCTGCCGAACGAGATGAATACAGAAAAGCTGCGGAAACCAGTCAACAACAAGTTAAGAAAGGAAGTAAATTACAAGCCTACAATATCCAATCTACTGCGTTGAGATTGAAGTTAAATAACATGACCGAACCGACGGACAAAGCGAAAAATGCCGTTCAAATCAAAAGTAGTTTTACACTATCTGAAAACATTTTAGCGAATGCAGGGAAGAAAGTAGTTTACATGCAAATTATAGCACCTGATGGGCAAACGCTTCAATCCAAAGCGAACTACATCTTAGAAACGGAAAATGGAAGTATTGCCTATTCGGAAAGAAAAGAAATTGACTATCAAAATGAAGCCATCGATTTAACTATTTATTATAGTTTGAAGGGCGAAGGATCACAGAAAGGAGCGTACAAAGTGAGCATTTATTGTGATGGAAACTTAATTGGAACAGATAGTTTTTCTTTAAAATAAGTGATGGACAACAGAGAACAAGGATTTGTAGATGTAGCAATTAGCGAAAGTGGATTAGGGACAATAACCTTTGGACATCCCATGAGTAATTCATTACCTGGTGCTATTTTACGCAAGTTAGCAGATACAATTACGCAATTAGGAGAGGACCCGGAGATACGTGTCATTTTGCTCAAATCAGATGGTGATCGCGCTTTTTGCGCAGGAGCGAGTTTTGATGAATTGATTTCCCTCGAAGACCTTCAAACAGGTCACGAATTTTTCTCTGGATTTGCTCGGGTGATTAACGCCTGTCGCAAATGCCCCAAATTTATCGTTGGAAGAGTTCAGGGTAAAGCTGTAGGTGGAGGTGTTGGGATTGCATCCTCTGTAGATTATTGCTTCGCCACGGCGCGCGCAGAAGTTAAATTATCCGAACTAGCCGTTGGAATCGGACCATTCGTGGTTGGTCCAGCAGTTGAAAGAAAAATTGGCTTATCTGCTATGAGCGAATTAGCTATTAATGCGACAGAATTTCGTTCAGCATCATGGGCGAAAGAAAAAGGACTTTTTACAGACGTTTTTGACACGCCAGAACAGATGGATTCAGAAATCGAGCGTTTGATTGCACAGTTGTTAAAATCAAATCCTGAAGCAATGAGGGAATTGAAAGAAATCTTTTGGCAGGGAACAGAACATTGGGATCAACTTTTATTGGATCGTGCATCAATTAGTGGAAGACTTGTCTTGAGTGATTTCACGAGAAATGCCATTTCTGCGTTTAAAGCGAAATAAATTCTTCTTTTTTTCACTTTTCGTTTGTATTTAATCACAATAGTTGTATCTTTGCACCCCTAATTTTAGGGTTTATTCGTTTTTTATTTAACAAAAAGTACCGTGAATACATTAAGTTACAGAACGTTATCAGGCAACACAGAAACCGCTGACAAAAAGTGGTTCGTTGTAGATGCAGAAGGTCAAACAGTTGGTAGATTAGCTAGTAAAGTGGCTAAAGTTATCCGTGGAAAATACAAAACCTGTTATACTCCGCATGCGGATTGTGGCGACAACGTGATTGTCATCAACGCAGAGAAGGTAGCTTTTTCCGGAACTAAGTTGGAGAATAAAGAATACGTACGTTTCTCTGGTTATCCAGGTGGACAACGTTTCACGTCAGCTGAAGATATGTTGAAAAAACACCCTGAGCGTTTGATCGAGAAAGCGATTAAAGGGATGTTGCCGAAAAACACATTGGGTAGACAATTGTTTACCAATTTAAAAGTTTACAAAGGTGGAGAGCACAAACACGAAGCTCAACAACCGCAGTTATTAAATCTTGATACACTCAAATAAGAATCATGGAAGTAATTAATGCTTTAGGAAGAAGAAAAACAGCGGTTGCTCGCGTTTACATGTCAAAAGGTAACGGGAAAATCATTGTGAACAAAAAAGAAATGAAGGTTATGTTTCCAATTGATGTACTTCAAGGAAAAATTAACCAGCCATTTATTTTAACGGATACTGTAGGTCAATTTGACATTAAAGTAAACGTTATGGGTGGTGGAATTAATGGTCAAGCTGAAGCAATTCGTTTGGGTATTTCAAGAGCTCTTGTTGAGTTATCAGCTGATTACAAACCATTATTGAAAGCAGAAG
>CAIRMS010000364.1 GCA_903879765.1 uncultured Flavobacteriales bacterium | reverse complement strand
GAATTTCAGAAGGCGAAATTTAATGAACGTTATTTTGTATGGGTGATTTTACTCATTACTGGATTGCTGAATAGCCTTTCCTTTGTTTTTATTGTTAATAAATTGCTCATTTCCTCTTTTGACTTTGGGATCTTAACGAATGTATCCTTTGTAACGATCAATTCTTTTGTCAATTATTTGTATGTAGGCCAAAACTTATTGTTACTTTTTTTCCCTCAGATATTATTCCAAGAACATGTCAATAGTAAAAATCTAGGAAAGGGTAAAAAAGACCCATCGATAAAATCCGAAAGTAATATTTCGAAGGGCAGGCTTGAGGAAATCGCATCGCAAATTCAGAAATACTTGCAGGATAATAAACCCTATCTAGAGCAAGGTTTTTCGTTGACGATTGTTTCACAAAATACGGGGATTCCGGCGCACCAACTTTCTTATTTTTTTAATGATCATTTAAAAACGAGTTTTAATGATTGGAAAAACCATTTGAGAATTGAATATGTTGTTTCAGAAATTAATCAGGGGAAACATGAAAATTTCACCTTGGAAAGTTTGGCATCCTCCTCTGGCTTTGCTTCTCGGGCTAACTTCAATAAGGCGTTTCTAGTGGAGATGAATAAAACCCCGACGGAATACATCAAGAATAGGACCCCTAAAAAGAAATAATTTAATGTTAGGCCTGTTTATATTTACTTCCTAAAAGGGTTATTCGCATAGTGACTTGTGTCACTGTTCGTTCATTTACAAATGCCGTAATTTGTCCTATGAATGTAAGCATCAAACAGCATTGGGAAACTATTTACCAAACAAAACAACCCAACGAGGTGAGTTGGACTGAGGAAAAGCCATCCGTTTCTTTGGACCTCATCCACTCATTTAATCCTTCCAAATCAGCTAAAATTATCGACATTGGCGGAGGAGATAGTAAATTGGTCGATTATTTATTGGCCGAGGGGTATACCGATATTTCTGTTTTAGATATTTCGGAAGCGGCAATTGAACGAGCCAAAAAACGCTTAGGCAAAAAATCAAATCAAATCACTTGGATTGTGCAAGATGTGTTGGACTTTAAACCAAAAGAACAATATACGATTTGGCACGATCGTGCCGCATTTCATTTCCAAACCGAAGAAAAAACCATTAACTCCTATTTAAATCTAGTGTCAAAGGCGGTATCTGGCAACGTGATTGTGGGTACTTTTTCTACCGATGGCCCCACCAAATGCAGCGGCCTGGACGTGAAGCAATATGATGAAACGGGAATGAAAAATAGGTTTGAATCCAAGGCATTCAAAAACATTCTGTGCAAGCGCGAAAATCACCTGACACCGATGGGCACGAGTCAAAATTTTGTTTTTTGTTTATTTAAAAAGGTTTAGGTAGATCATGGACAGGAGTATAAAAATCCATGGATGATTTTTATGATTCTAGTCTAAGTGGTTGATTTTCATTAAGAAATAAGTTTAGAAACAACCTTTTAATAAAATGGTATATTAATTATACTAATATTTTAATACATTTGATTTTTAAAAATTAGTTCTAATCTATTATTCTTTGTCTTTCATTAGCCTGGCGAAGCGCTTTATACAAAAAAGCAATTTACTTCGT
>CAIRMS010000363.1 GCA_903879765.1 uncultured Flavobacteriales bacterium | reverse complement strand
TATTTCACTAAAAAAGGAATTAATGTGATTGAAAAAAACGCGGATGAATCGAGTTTTTGCGGGTTTGGACACAATGTTCATGCAAAAGGATTTTATCAATTCAAGACACGAAGGACCAAGATCAAGGAAGACCCATCGCAGGATCGATTTAAGGTGTTTCAAAAGAAACAGAACAGCCAATAGCGATCAACTTTAAAATGCGCTGAAAAGAAATTTACCTTATCAAATTCAACACAATGTTTTAACTTCGAAAGAAATACTTGAATCAAAGAAACAGACGAAAACATGAAAAAACAACTCTTACTTGCCGCAAAAACCACAGGGATTGTCTGTTTGATTTGCATCGCAACAACCTTATTGTTTTTGATTTCAGTCGCCATTAATTTAGGTGGCCTAGCGTATATTTTATTTTATAATCCTTTTGTTAGTGCGTTGGTTCATGCGGATTTTTCACATTTGGCTTACAATATGCTCATGCTCTTTCTTTGTTTGATTCCTGCTATCCATGATGAATTCAAACCAAAGAAAATCGTTTCGGTAGCCACTGTTTTAAGTTTGCTTTTTTTTCCATTCATTCTATTCCAGATAAGTTTACCTGTTATTGGAATATCTATGTTTACTTATTTCTTGCTGAGCAGAATTGTCTTTAGTCGGAAAAAATATTTTTGGGTTTACCTTGCCTTGTTTTTGACCTTGTTGATCGGGGAAATGACACTCATCCAAAGTGATGATGGCACTGCGCATTTCGCACATATTTTCGGAGCTCTAATGGGGGCGATTTCTACTCGGTATTTCCCAAGATTATTCAGAACGAGTACGCTGAAACAACTCACTGCACAAAACGTTACTGAAGCTGAAATTATGGATTTAATGGAAGTGCAAGAGCTTGAAGTTGAGAAGGAGGAGTAACATCGATGTGTCCGTTTGCCATCCTGCGGATTCTAAACACATAATGTAAGTACTTTATCTGAAATCACCGTGATATTCCAGAGAAAAACGGTTCACATTATACTTAACTTTACCACTCATAAATCATTTGAATGGAGAAGTATTTCTATAAGTTAGTAAGCAACATCGACTTTGTTTGGAAAATCAAAATCCAAGATCAAGACCCGTACAGACAGGGGAAAATGGATTTTGGTCATTACGTGTGCAACCAACGTGTTTTTAATCCCGATATTTTTGAAAACTTAACGGATTTTGAACAACGAGCAATCATGAAAGATTACAAGGAAATAACAGCGGATCTACTTAACGACGAGAACTGCTATTTTGATCATACCATTGGACTTCTACACACAAATGATTATTGGACAAACCTTCATACACATAGACACGTGCATTGCTTGGGAAAGATTGTTCCTATTGTATTTGGGAATAGCGAGGATAAAGTGAGTTTAATCTCGAACAAAGACCGAGAGCGATTCCTTAAACTCATGGCGTGCGGACCAGAAGTTGGACAAGCGATTTACATCACCGCACACGACTATTTTAAATCCTTGTGGGAATTTGATGATCATTTTTCCAAAAGCAATTTAGATACACTCGAATCTTTTCTGCCAACTCTTGAACTTCAAGCTATTTATTTAAGACAAGAAAAAGACAAAGAAATCGATACGGCTTGCGTCGTTTTTCGTCCTTCTTGGGATCCTGAACACGGATTGGCTATTTTGCTGAATCTTGATACGCATGAAGTACGTTTATACGAAGATTGATATTTTCTTACCCGCACGTTACAATAAATAAGCTGCGTTTTTCCCTTCCCAAACACCTTCAAACTTATACGGGACGAATCGTGCGAACATTTCTTCCTTATACCAATTGAGTTTTCTGGTCATTGTCACCACTTCTCTATGCTTCGTGTTTGAATAGGCATAATCCATCATTTCTTTTTGGGTTTTCCAAATACTAATGGTTGCCTGCTGAATTAATGGCCACTCACCAATACCAATCGACAAGGCGAGTCCATCGT
>CAIRMS010000362.1 GCA_903879765.1 uncultured Flavobacteriales bacterium | reverse complement strand
CTAGACTGAAAAAGAAAAGAATCACGGATAAGGCAAAAGCCAAAAGCGAGCCAATGAGCAACTTAACGCCATTGGTTTGACTACTGAATTTCCAAACAAGCGGAATGCATATGAATGGTGTAGCAAACATCATATACCAACTTATTTCACCGATTAAATCCATTTTAAAACTGTTTTTGTTCATCTATCAACGTGCGAAGTTCGCGATCATGAGATGGAAAATACACATGACGACCACCACGATAAAACTAACTAAATTTAAACTAATCGATAAATACCTTGATAATGAAGCGTTCCTTTTTCGAATAAAAAAGATTACTTCCCAAATTAACAAACCTGTTGAAATCAAAACTGAAAAGAATAGAAATTCTAGCGCTAATTGACGTTCGAAAATCACAAGCAGCAAGACAAGCATTGGATTTAGGAATGAACTGATTCTCCATTTTTTAGTTTGACTAGTTCCTATGTCCATTAAACATACTAATTTCTCGCAATCACTCTAAAACAACTTTATTTGGTCTTCGTTGTCCTCTTCTTCTTTCTTGGTTAAATCCCATTCCATGCTTGGAATTGGACCCGCTTCGTCATCTTCTTCCAAGATTTCCGCCTCTTCTTCACTCGTTGATTCGGATTTTTTTTGATCTGGCCATGGTTCTGGACTTTCATCGATGGGATGAGTCAATACAATTTCTTTTACCTTGAGTTTCGTCATTTGATTCCCCTGCGCTTTCATTCCTTTGATATCGATCAAATCTGCGAGGTTTACAACATTGTCTGGAAGGTTCTTCGTTTCCTTCAGTAATTTGTTGTAGACAATCTTCGCCTCTGGACGATAAGCTGTCGATACAATGTCCATGTAGGAACCTGATGACTCGCTGATGAACGAAACGCGTTTATCCGAAAGAACTTCACAAATGAAACGTTTGACATAGTGCATTTCTTTCTCTGCGTCGAAATATACGGTTGAGATTGGACGATCTTGAATCCATTTTTCGATGTGAACCATGTCCTCGTCGAAATGGGTCGCTAAATCAAACGAACTCAAACGGTATTCACCATTGCGGTACAAAGTCAAAATGCGGTCGTCACCTTTGAATGAACCGAGGAACTTCCCTCTTCCTTCGTCGTTGAGTCGTCCAACGATGCCATCGTACCAAATCTTACGCGCTGCCAACGTGGAACCGCCGACTTCTTTTTGCACAATTTTCTGGATGATTTCCTTCGTTACTCGATTTCCAGCTGAATTTCGACCTTTGATGAGTAATTCGCCTAAATCGACATCAAAACGCAAACGTTTCAAATGTGGTCTTGGACGCAACAATACCGTGATAACTTCGCGTTCACCATTTGGATGAACGGAGAAATAGAGCATCTTCGATCCTTTTGCTCCTTTGGTTAAATCGTATTCTGAATCACGCGTGATGGAATTCACGTAGAATCGTTTCATCATCGTCGCACCACCAATACCGTCCTGATAGAATAAGTGATAAATGGTACGCGTGTCTCCTTTTTTCCAAACACTCGCAAAAATCAAGTCCTTACCTACAAATTTCTTATCGGAAACTTTGGTCACCATCATTTTACCGGATGCGAAGAAACAAATAATGTCGTCGATTTCCGAACAATCACCAATTGGTTCGTTTTTCTTCAATCCGTAACCGATGAATCCTTCCTCATAATCCACGTACAACTTGCGGTTCGCAATGATTACTTTCGTCGCGCTGATGTTGTCAAATACTTTTATTTCCGTTTTACGCTCTTTTCCAGCACCAAAACGTTTCTTTAAATCCTTGTAATAATCGATGGCGTATTCCACCAAGTTATTCAAATGCGCTTTCACCACTTGAATTTCCTCTTCGATTTTCAATAAGGCATCATCCGCTTTCGTGGAGTCAAATCGCGTGATTCGAATCATCGGGATTTGTGTCAGTTTGTGTAAATCCTCATCCT
>CAIRMS010000361.1 GCA_903879765.1 uncultured Flavobacteriales bacterium | reverse complement strand
CTGTTCGATAGCATCATGAGGGGATACCCAATAAATTCATTTATGTTTTGGGAGGTAACAGACGCATCCATTAAAAATAATTTGAAGTTTTATGAATTCTTAAAGAAGTACAGACAAAAATACAATGAGTTAAATCCAGAATTTGTCACAAAAGGATCTACTGATTTTTATGCTATAATTGATGGTCAACAACGTTTAACGAGTATCTACATTGGCTTAAAAGGCTCATATGCATACAAAGAAAGTAAAAAATGGTGGAGAGATGATGAAGATTGTTTACCGACGAGAACATTATATGTTGAACTGACATCTGAGCTACCTGAAGATAATGAACTTAAAATGAAATACAATTTTCAATTTTTAAGTGAATTAGATGTCAATCAAAAAAAACAAAAAAATGAAAATTGGTTTAAAGTAGGCGATATACTAATGATTCCTGATCGCAATGCATTGGATAATTTCATTGAGGAAAACGGTTATTTTGATCATAAATTCACCAAAGAAACACTCCGTCAATTATGGTCTGTCATTCATGAAAAACCGCTCATCAATTTTTACTTAGAACGCAATCAAGATTTAGCCATTGTTTTAGATATTTTTATTCGAACAAACAGTGGGGGAGAGCCTTTGTCTTTTTCAGACTTGTTAATGTCAATAATAACTGCGAATTGGACAAAACTAGATGCCAGAAAGGAAATATCTGAACTTCGGAACCAGATTTTTGCTCTTCGAGGACGAGAATTCCAAGTGAACAAAGATTTTATTTTAAAAACCTGTTTGGTCTTGTTGAATGATAACATTAAATTTCAAATTAGAAATTTTGACCAAGCGAATATCATCAATTTCGAAGACAATTGGCCTCAAATAAAAAAAGCAATTATTTCAGGATTTGAACTCGTCGCTAGTTTTGGTTTGAGCAATTTCTCACTTCGAGCGAAAAATGCAGTGATTCCTCTCATTTATTACATTTATGTTAATTCCTTAACAGAGGAGATTAATCATCCTTTGAAAATGATTGAGGATAAAAAAAGAATGCAGAAGTGGTTGGTTATTTCTTTATTGAAGGGTGTTTTTGGTGGACAATCAGATGCTGTTTTGACAAGAATCAAAAAAGTCATGTCATCACAAAATCAGGTGAATTCAGCAGTGGTTCCAGCTACTAAGTTGGCGCCACAACAATTTCCATTGGAACAGATTATTTTAGAATTCGCGAGTGATCCTTCCAAGAATCTTTCCTTTGATGATGCCTACATAGATGAATTGTTAAAAACCCAATATGAATCTAGCGAAGCATATTTGATTCTTTCGCTGCTTTACCCTGACCTGGATTATTTTAATCAAAATACGCACAAGGATCACTTGCATCCTGCTGTTTTCTTTAAAAAATTAAAAGTAGATACCTTGCCAATTTCAGAGGAGACATTACATTATTTTAAAGACAACCAGTATTGGAATAGTATTTTGAACCTGCAAATGCTGAATGGGTCAATGAATACAAGCAAGAATGACGCAAGTCTAATGAATTGGGTGGAGCATCAAAACATCGATCTCAATACGCAACTGATTCCGGAAAAAGTGAGTCTCGACATTATCAATTTTCCTTCGTTCATTGAAGCAAGAAAGGAACTATTGAAAGCTAAAATCAAAAACCTTGTGTAAAAAAAAAGCCGCTTACGCGGCTTTTCAAAAAAATGAATTTCAAATATAGTTTGATTTCGTCTGCACCGTCTGCTTTTAATTTAGCATTGGCATCTGACAAGGTCATTTCATTATAATTTTCATAAGTTTGCATGGTTCTTCTACCTTTAGAATAACAGATTTGACATGTGATTCCGAATGCGTTTTTAAATCTTGTTTCAAATCCACCAATTGTCAAATGACCATTAATCGATAAATCTGATTTACCAGATGGCTGATTTTTTTTCAGTTTTTAAATTTATAAAACCAAAGTAAAACCTTTTTTAGAAAAAGCACAACGTGTAATTCCTTTATTTATGGTTCATTATTTTGATTGAACTAAATTTAAAATACCTAAAAAAACATGAAGAATTACATGTTTCCTGCTTGGGTTAAGGTCATTTCATTCCCTGCTAAAAGAGTAGCATCTGCATTTTTGATTTGAACTTGTATCCCAAATTCTTGTTTGAAGTAATGTTCTACTTTTTCAACTCTTGAACGTGCACCCAACTCAAGTTCTCCACCTGAATAATTTTCCTTTGCAATTTCAAGGATTTTCGCATCATCTTCAACGATTTGATTATTCCCTCGGTAAATCACCAATGAACAATTGAAATCTTCTTTGAATTGACGTTTTAAACTTTTTACGGTTGTTGCTTTGGTAACTCTGATTGTTGACATAAGTTTCTTTTTTAAGATTCACGCTAATATTAGTCATTTTACCCGTGAATTTTGATACATTTTTGATACATTTCGATGTCGCATGTCAGTAAAACGAGTTGAACAAGAACTTAAACACCTTGTTGGCTCATTTATCCCTTGATTAATTGACGGTAAATCACACAATTATTTTTGATAGATCATTCTTCACAATGCATGAGAAAAGGCATAATCCATCGCGTTAAAATCCTAAGCCGTTCATTGTTTTAATCTCGTTGAATCGTTCCGTAAGTTGACTATAAAGCCCCTTTAAATCTTCTGAATGATTCACGTCACTTAATGCTTGAAGTTCTAGTTTACGCGCAATAATTTCTGATGCAAGGAAGTCAATGCGCAATCCTGGATAACCCTCAAATTCAATAACATTGATACGGATAAATTTTGCATTTAGTTGATTTTCTAACGGAATGATTGAAGTGTCCATGCCAGATTTCAACTCGGTGTTGAATGTTAACTCATTCCAGTTTTTGCCATCAACAGAATACGCTAAAACAAAACGTTTTATGAAAAATTTACCGTGTGGTGCACCCTGTATTTTTATTTTTGAAACTTCCATTGGTTGATCAAACTCGAACTGTATCCATTGTTTGTCATCTTGTTTTTTAGCACACCAATAATTTTTCGGACTGTCGATTGCTGCAAACTTAGCGCTGTAATTGCGATTCCAGTCCGTTGATGATGTCATTTTTTCAGGTGATAAATCATTGAAAATCCACGATGTTTTCCCTTCTGAAGATTGGTCAAGTTCTACTAATTTCCAATGTGAATTTTCTAAGGATAATTTTTCCATTTCTTCTTTGATGTGGGCGCCCTTTAATGTATCACTCAAGTGGAAAATAATTCCAGCTTGGGTTTTTTCATTGGAATATGTGCAGCCCCATCCTAGCCAATGTCCTACTTTTTTGTTAGAAGAAATATAGTCAAGGAATCTGTAACCTTTCATTGGATTTCGTTCCTCGTAAACTTGATTCGTAAAGTAAGTCGCAGCAGTTTCCTTTAATTCATCTAAAAATGCTATCGAATCCAAACAATAGTTGTCAAAGGAAGGATTGGATACTTTCGCTCCTAAAAATTCAACATAATTTTCCGCGCATGTATTCGTCAGTAACTGAAGGAATTCGTTAACAGTCGTTTTAGAATCAAACTCATCTACATTTTCTATCGGAATAATGAGCGCTAATAAACTTCGCATATAGATGGACTCTCCTTTAAAGTGATGAGCTTCATTCATTAAACGCAAAACGTTTTCAAGTTTTTCATGGTATTCGGACTCTAAATACCCTGCGCATTTTACGATTAGTTGGAAAGTGAGTTCATTTTTTAAATGGTCCTGCGTAAATTGAACTTGGAAAGTAACTGGATAACTTTTTATTTTCTGTGTAAGTTCCAAACCGAAAAACCCTTGATTAGCTGAACCTTTTTTGTCAATTTCGATCAATTGATAGTTTTGCAAAACAGAAACGCATTCATCGAGTTTGGCTAAAATAACCGTTTCTTTTTCTTCGATGATAAATACTTGATTCAAGGTGTTTTGATAATCTCTGTTCACGCCATCAAAAAGGTCGTTAAAAAGATTAAAAGCGATATCGAATGAGTCACTTAACTCCAATGGATTATTAGCTATTTCGATTGCAGTTAAATAAAATTGAATTTGTTCAAAGTTGTATAAGTACTTATAGAACGATGGAAATTGCTGATAAGAGTCAAGGAATGAGTAAAAGCTATTCGCGGTCAAATGATCCCATAATTTTAGCTTTGGATATTGACTAAGATTCGAGGAGTAATTTTCAATAAATTCAATTAAGTGGGAACGGAAAATGGAGCGAAGAAGTCCTAAATTTGAGATTTTGTCAAAATCTTTCCAATCTGGCAGAAATCCTGTAGCTGCAGAGCCATCAGAATGGACAGATAAGTGCATCGCAAGTACCTTTCCAAGAGCAGAATCCTTCGGGAAAACGGAACACCATGCATATCCTGTCATGGCCCCAATTTGCCAGTTGTTTTGATTGGTTCCCCACATTGCGTTGTTGTCCATTGTCAGGTTTGATATCCTACTTTGGACAAACCGTTCTACCGCTTTAAAAGCAGTGCGATGATTGTATTCTTTCGTTCCGAAGGTATAGGAATCCCCCGTTATTTTATACTGACTTTCCTTGTTCAGCGTATTAAACAAACCGATTGAATTAAGCCATTGCTGTGCTTTCATTAATCCTTGGAAATCTTGTAATTCAGCTTGTGTAAATTGAATTACTTTGTGCTTGAGAACCTCATTTGGATCCACATTTAACGCGAATGATCGTTCTTGAAACAAAGCATCAAACTTTTCAGAATCGACACCATATTGCTGTCCCGATAACTTTAATAGGAATTCGTTAAATGTCTTATTTATAATGGCATTATCCAAAACTTCAATAAAACGCTTGTCCACATCAGGGAAAGGGTTTTCGATTTCTAGTTCTTTTGCGACTTCAAGGATTAAATTTTTTATTTCGGTTTTTGATAGCCCCAATTTGGTTTTTCCTAATGATTCGAAAAAGTTCATTTCGTCTAGACTTATCTGAAAATCATCTAATGCCGACTTGATGGATTCTTTTAAGTTTTCAATGGATGCTTTGTTTCTAAGTGTATCCTCTTCCTCTTTTATT
>CAIRMS010000360.1 GCA_903879765.1 uncultured Flavobacteriales bacterium | reverse complement strand
GATCATTAAATCACAAGCTTCCATTGGCATTGGATCTGTTGGGATTTCCGCAGTTCCAATTTTTCCGACAACTTTTTTGACCTCAGGAAAATTCGCTAGTAATATTTGAGATGCTTTGCCTGTTGCTTCGATGGTCTTCGTGAGACTTGTTCCAGTCATCAATCGCGTTTCAACAGCGAAATCACCTTCGTCCAGCGATGGAATAAACTCAGCGCCTAATTGTTTGAAGGCAAAAATACTCATTACAAACAAAGCGGCAATCACGGTTAAAACCATCTTTTGTCGGCGAAGCATTGCCTTCAACATCGGTGTATATTTCGAACGAATGGCATTGATCATTTTATCGCTCATTGTTTCTTTTGTAGAAATCTTCTTTGACAAGAACAGCGAAGAAATCATCGGGACATAGGTCAACGATAGTACTAATGCTCCCAAAATGGCAAAAATCACTGTTTGAGCCATTGGTTTAAACATCTTGCCTTCGATTCCAACCAAGGCTAAAATCGGTAAATACACGACAAGGATGATGATTTGTCCAAAAACGGCACTTTTACTGAATTTTGAAGCAGATTCATACACTTGTTGATTCATCTGATCTTTTGACAATGTTGTAGCTCCTCGTTTATGCAATAAATGCAGCGTTGATTCTACAATGATGACGGCTCCATCGATGATAAGACCAAAGTCTAAAGCTCCTAAGCTCATTAAGTTTCCAGAAACACCAAATACATTCATGAGTGAAATCGCTATCAGCATCGCGAGAGGTATTACGGATGCAACGATTAAGCCGGCACGTAAATTCCCCAAAAACAATACTAGAACGAAAATGACAATCAGTGCACCTTCCATTAAGTTATTCGTTACCGTTGAAATCGCTCGGTCTACGAGATCTGTTCGGTCTAAATAGACATTCAATTCAACACCCTCGGGTAAATTGGACTCAATTTGGGCCATTTTTTCTTTAACAAGATGGATCACTTCCGAGGAATTAGCGCCTTTTAACATCAAAACGATTCCACCGACTGCTTCACCGTCGGTGTTATATGTTAAAGCTCCATAGCGAACCGCTTTTCCGAATTCCACTTTTGCCACATCTCGAATGTAAACAGGCATTGCTGATTCCGAATGTTTTACTTGAATGTTCTCAATATCCGTTAAACTTTGAATCAGTCCTTCGGTACGAATGTACGTCGTCATGGAATTCCGTTCAATGTACGCTCCGCTGGTATTTTGATTGTTTCGTTCAATCGCTTGAAAAACATCGCTTAAGGTTATTCCATTGGATTTCAGTAAAAACGGATCAATGGCGATTTCATAGGTTTTCAGGTTTCCACCAAATCCACTCACATCCGCAACTCCTTTCACACCCATAAGTTGTCGACGAATGATCCAATCTTGAATCGTTCTGAGTTCTGTAGGTGTAAATTTCTTACTATAGCCAGTCTTCGCTTTCAATGTATATTGATAAATTTCACCCAAGCCAGTGCTTAAGGGCGCCAAAAAAGGATCTCCGTATCCTGGAGGAATAGACGCTTTTGCATCCGTCAAGCGTTCCAATACTTGTTGACGCGCCCAATAAATGTCTGTTTCTTCTGTAAATACAATAGTCACGACACTGAGTCCGAAACGGCTAAATGAGCGAATTTCCTCAATTCCAGGAGTCGTTGCCATCGATTGCTCTACAGGAAATGTCACAAAACGTTCGATGTCCTCAGCTCCTGAAGAAGGCGATACGGTAATAATTTGCACTTGGTTATTGGTGATGTCCGGAACGGCATCGATCGGTAATTTTGATAGTGAGAAAAGTCCCCAAACAATGATTCCTAAAGTCAAAACAGCAACAATTAACTTGTTCTGAATCGACCAATGAATGATTCGATTTAACATAAAAAAAGATTGAATGAACTAATTGAAAACGATTGCAGTAAAACTGCGTCATCAATTAACCCAATTGAGGCGGATGCCAAATAGAATGAAAATCATTTGAAATAAATGAAATCACTTTACTATTGTTTTGGTTTTGTTCCACGAATACCTCTTCATTGGTTTGAACAACAGGAACTGGAGTTTCGAAATTTTCTGTAAAATAAATTGTTGCAACCTGAACAGTCGTTTTTAATGGAAGCTCTTGATGCTCCTTGTCGAAATCAGTAAATTTATTGAAATAGTGTTCCTGAATAAACGAAGAAAGCGTTGCTTCCTTTGTTTCAGCTTTGTATTCTTGGTAGTGTTCAATGAATGCTGACGCATTTAACAATTGAATGCCCTGCCAATTTGGAGCAAGGGACAACAATGAAAAATACAGCATTAACAGAAAACTAATGAACCTCATATTTCAAATGTACATCATTTTCGTTTGATTGATTCACTCAGTTTTGGATTTAACACCTATTTAACAGACGATGCATCCTTAAATTGAAGCGGGAAATATGGATTCAAAATGCTTTACTTAGTGAATTTCGATTAATTTTAGTGAAAATTATGAAAATGAAACGAAGCACTTTTTTACTGCCATTCCTTATTCTCCTGAGCAGTTTATCCTTTGGACAAGAGTCCGCCATTCATTGCGCAAAAAGAGACCATCAGATTCATGCCGTAAAGAGCGCCACATTGAACCTTGGTCAAATCGCTGAAACAGAGAAATATGATGTGCATTTTTACCAATTGGACCTTAGCATGACGAATATCTCCACCAGTTTAAGTGGTACCGGAAGTATTCACGCGAAAGCAAAACAACCTTTAGATAGTGCATTATTTGAATTATTCTCTACGTTAAACATCACCCAAATTCGTGTAAACGGCTCGCCGATTGGCTATTCTCGCGTGGCGAGTGCGGTGAAAGTTCCGGTATATGCATTAGCAAATGAATCCTTTATTATTGAAGTAGATTACAACGGAAATCCACCGACAGCACAAACGAATCCTTTAGGTGGTAGTGGAATGACCGCCGCATCTTCTCCTTCCTGGGGAAATAAAGTTGTTTGGTCCTTATCCGAACCCTTTTCTGCCTTTGAATGGTTTCCTTGTAAACAAAGTTTAACGGATAAAGCGGACTCTTGTGCGGTTTCCATCACCGTTCCGGATACCTGTAAAGCGGGAGCTAATGGGATTTTGGAGCATGTTACTCCACTCGGAAATGGCCAAACACGCTATGACTGGAAACACAGACATCCAATCGATTATTATTTGATTTCTGTGTCTGTTGCAAAGTATATAGAATATAACGTTTACGCAAATCCAGCTGGAGCTCCGAATCCAATTTTAATTCAAAATTACATTTACGACAATCCGGCAACCTTGACGAATTTTCAAGCAGAGATTGACGAAACGGTAGACTTTATTGAATTGTACTATGATTTGTACGGACCTTATCCGTTTGAAGATGAAAAATACGGCCATTGTATGGCGCCGATTTCAGGCGGGATGGAACATCAAACTATGACCACACAAGGATTTTTCGAAAAAACACTCACTTCACACGAGCTTGCACATCAATGGTGGGGAAACAATGTAACTTGTGCCTCTTGGTGTGACATATGGATCAACGAAGGATTTGCATCCTACAGTGAATATTTAATGCTAGAAAATTTATATTCAGGAGAACAGGGGCCATTTATGCAACAAGTTCACAACAGCGTAATGAATCAAGCTGGGGGAAGTGTTTGGGTATTGGATAGTTTAAATGAAAGTCGCATTTTCAGTGGACGATTAACCTACGACAAAGGATCAGGGATTATTCATTCCTTGCGTTATGAAATCAATAACGACCAACTTTTCTTTGATGGCTTGCGCGCTTTCCAAGTAGCATTCAAGGACAGCACAGCGACCGGAATTGCCTTCAAAAATTTCATGGAGAATTTTACGGGTATGGATTTTACTGCATTTTTCAATCAATGGTATTTTGGGGAAGGTTATCCCACATACTCCGTTAAATGGAATCAGACTGGGAATGATGTAGCAATCGAAATTTCACACACAACTTCCATGTCGCAAGTGACGCCAACCTTTACAAACGACATCGATTTACGTTTCATTCGTCAAGGTCAAACGGATACCATCATTCGTTTTAACATCAACTCAAACACCGAGCAATTCAGCATTTATGACATTGGTACATTGACCGGTTCTATTGGCGTCGATCCGAAAAACTGGATCATCAATAAAGTGGGCAGCATTACCGAGGATCCCAATCTGAACGTTGGCATGCAGTCTAGCTTAGAAGTGAAAAACATGCACATTTACCCGAATCCAAATAATGGTGAATTTACCGTTCAAAACATTCCTGTAAACGCACGTTCTTTCGAGCTTTTTGATCAAGCAGGAAGATTTATTTTGGAGCAAGAGCTAACAAAAGATGGCCTTGTTCGTCTAAGCGAATTGTCGGACGGAACCTATATTTTTAGCGTAGTTCTTTCAGATGGGCATAGAAAAACGTCAATGATTCAAATAAAAAAATAAAAAATACGTTTCAGTTATTAATTTAAACAACTACAACATGAAAAAAGTGACCCTACTTGCAGCGTTAGTATTCAGCACAGCTGCCTTTTCACAAAAAATAAAGATTAGTGAAATTCATATTTCCAATGGATCTGGTTCAATGGGAACACAAGACGGAAACTTGACTGACTTTGCTAAACTTGCCCCAAATTCAGCGATTCTCGGAATGGACCTGAGTCAATTAACACCATATAGCTACATGTATTTCAATGGATTTAGAATGAATTCCGGTTCTAACTCCACGAGTCTGCAACTAGGCTTACAATGCGCTAAAATGCCGAAAATCACCTTTCGTGTGGGCATCACGCACGTCAGTAATTATTCATTATTGTCCGCGCATGGTTCATTTTACGAATCTGCTCCATATGACACTTTGACTTCATCGCAAACCGGACAACAAACCTTCATTGATTCAAGCCATACAAAGTCTTATGACATGAATTATTCCAACCAACAAATCCGTTTAGACGGAGCCATGATTTTCCGTATGTTTCCGGAAAAACGTTGGTCGTTACACACGGGATTGGGAGCATCCATCGGCATGAGTTACCGTGCAACAACCTCTCTAAGATATTGGGAATCATCTAGTATAAACAGTAACAATGGAGGTTATTATAACG
This sequence comes from uncultured Flavobacteriales bacterium, assembly GCA_903879765.1. Taxonomy (GTDB): domain Bacteria; phylum Bacteroidota; class Bacteroidia; order Flavobacteriales_D; family Crocinitomicaceae; genus UBA952. The sequence continues at coordinate 187 of CAIRMS010000360.1, read as the reverse complement.
AATCAGGAAAGAATGAAACATTCCAAAACAAAAATTCTTTGGGTGCTGCATTATATATTCCATTAGGCGTTGACTTTTGTATTGGAAAAAAACGTGATTTCTGGATGCCGTTTCATTTGTATGTGGAATCAAGACCAAGTTTAAACATAAATTCCATCAATGGAATTGGTACAACTTTTAGTCCAGG
>CAIRMS010000359.1 GCA_903879765.1 uncultured Flavobacteriales bacterium | reverse complement strand
CGTAATTGAAAATTTTCTTTGAATTCCATTGGTTTAATTTCCTTGCTGTATCTTTGTTGCATGGAAGCAATTTGGTACGGTAATAAAATGAAAGTGGGAGTTCTTGGTGGTGGACAACTCGGACGCATGCTCATACAAGAAGCAACAAACTTGAATATTCACCTACACATGATGGACGGCGATGTCTCCGCTCCTTGTGCGCACCTCGCTCATTCCTTTACCTGTGGTTCCATTACCGATTACGATGCCGTTTATGCTTTTGGCAAGGACAAAGACCTCATCACTGTTGAAATTGAAAACGTTTCCATTGAAGCATTGGAAGACCTGGAAAAAGAAGGCGTGAAAGTCTATCCGCAACCGCGTGTCTTGCGCATCATCCGAGACAAAGGACTTCAAAAACAGTTTTATACCGATCAAAACATCCCAACTGCTCCATTTGCTTTCATTGAAAATCGCCTTGATTTATTAGCAAAAGCAAGTTATCCCATTGTACACAAACTGCGCACAGGCGGCTACGATGGAAAAGGAGTGAATATTTTGAAATCAGAAGCGGATGCACAGACATCTTTCGATGAACCGAGCATTATTGAAAACAAAATTCCTTTTCAAAAAGAACTTTCTGTTATCGTGGCTCGAAATGAAAATGGCGAAATGACGACTTTTCCCTGTGTGGAATGTGAATTCAATCCAGAAGCGAATTTGGTGGAATTCTTATTCTCTCCAGCGGACATCGATTCAGACGTTGAACAACAAGCAGATGAAATCGCGAAGGACATCATCCAGAAATTAGACATGGTTGGACTTCTAGCCGTGGAATTCTTTTTAACGAACGACGGAAGTTTATTGGTGAATGAAATCGCTCCACGTCCACACAACAGTGGACACCACACGATTGAAATTTGTCACACCTCACAATTTGCACAGCATTTACGTGCCATCCTCAATTTAACTTTGGGCGATACTTCATTAATCCAATGTGGTTCGATGATCAACCTTGTTGGAGAAAAAGGATTTGAAGGTCCAGCAATCTATGAAGGATTGAAAGACATCTTATCCATCCCCGGCGTTTATCCGCACATTTACGGGAAAGAAATCACGAAGTCCTTCCGAAAAATGGGACATGTCACGATCACCGGTTCAAACATGGATGAAGTCCGTGAAAAGACGAAGAAAGTTCAAGAGTCCATTCGCGTTATCGCATAAAAAAAGGACCACTTTTCAGCAGTCCTTTTCCTTATTTATTCTTTCTTGATCTTATTCGATGATCAATTTTTTCGATGTTGTTTGTCCGTTAACGGTTAACTCAACAAAGTAAACACCTGCTTTGAAGTTGCTTGTATTCACGTTGATTTGGTAGTCACCTTGAACAGATCCATAAGCTTTTTCGCTGATAACTTTTCCAGCAAAGTCTACTAATTTCATAGAAACGTTTGAAGCTTGATCGATGTGAAGATTAACCGTTGCTGACGTTGAAGCTGGATTTGGATAAACCGTCATCACTTGAGTCAAGTCATTTACTGGCATATCATTTAATCCTCCTACATAACCATTTGCTACTGCTTCAGCGATTGTTGCACGTCCAGCATTGTCAATTTTCCCTGTTGGGTCGAGGATCATACCGATGATGTGCATTTTCGTTTCATCCCAAGAAGCAGGAAGAGTAAAACTCATATTCGTTGTATAGGTATCACCAGCAGTCACTGTAGCCGGAAAACTGTTTGGCATTCCACTAAAGCTTGGTGCAATTGCACGTGCCACGTGATCGTACACCATTGTTGCTGCTGGAACTGGATTAGAAAGTGTTTCATATCCACCCATCACTCCATTGTTTCCACCAGCATAGGCATTTGATTGACTCCATCCGTTTCCTGTACCAGTCACTTCATCTTCTGTTAATACACACGCTACTTTATAGTTGCTATTTGCTGCCATTGCGAAGTTTGATGTCACAGAAACATTTAACACACGTGTTGCAGCATCCCATGTCGCACCGTTCACGATTGTCGCCACTGGAGGTGTTTGTAAACGTGTGAAGAAATCTTGACTCATTCCCGATGGATCTACATCTGGTAAACGGTCAACGACAGCACTTGGATATCCATTGATTAATCCACCAATTCCAGCGTCATAATCAACATTTGTCATGGGATCTCCATTATGTACAGCGATTCCAGCCCAATATTGGTCGTATTTCGTTTCGAATAAGTCCATAAATACAGCACCACGTGGACACCACTGACACCAAGTACCTGTTCCTTCTTCACCAACAACCATTTTACCTACTGCAGGAACAACTGGATCGATTTGACCTGTTAATGTATTGTCACCAGCGATGTCATCATTTCCACCGTTGATATTTGAAATCGTTGCCGTGTATGTTTGATTTCCAGGAACCAATACGTTTGCTGGCATATTTACGGTGTATGTTCCGATACTCGCAATGTTCACTCCAGTTACAGAGAATGGGTAATTTTGGCTATTGTATGAAAGGTTCACGTCAAACGATGTAATCGCTGCTGCTCCGGCGTTGATCACTTGTACTTTTGGAACAACATTTTGACCTGCAATTTCTCCACCCATGTTTACATTAGCAATCATGGCATTCAAATTCGGCAAAGTGTATGTTTGGTGATCGAAACTCACGTTATCAATGAAATACTGGCTGTTTTGAACGGGGAAGTAATCTGCACTTGCAACGGTATTCACACCGTTTATCCATGTTCCAATCAAGGCACCGTTGATATAAGCTTTCCAAACATGCAAGGTTAAGTTTGCTTCAATTTTCAAGGTAAACCAAGTTGCATCCGCATACGATCCAATCGCAAGATTTGGTGTATTTCCATCATCGATAGAAACTTGACCAGCATCCATGTTTACATTCAAGGCCCATAATTGACCAATAGTTGCAGCACCTTGTACGTTAAAATAGGCGTTTTTGCCTGAATTGATGTAAAAGTCAGATTCCAAAGTGAAAATTCCACTATTGTAAACTTGACCGAATTTCAACACCACATCTTGAGGTCCCCCACCGGCAACTGAAGATGAAAGATAGATGGAATTTGGCGCTGAATTCGCATTGTTATTGGTGATTGTCGCATCTTCTGCGTTCCCTTCCGTCCCACTCCAAGTTGACCAAGTAGTAGATTGTGGACCTAAATAGGATCCAACGGCATAGGAGTCAAAATTATCCGAAAATAATTGTGCAAACGAAGAGCCGCACAAGAATACAGATGCAATAAATAATGTAGTTTTTTTCATGTTGTTGAATGAATTTATGATTTAGCGAAGGAAAAGTACGCAAATTGGATGAGAATCAGGTGTTTTCCTCTGAATTATTTGCGAGAAACTGTATCACTTCTGCTGCTCCAACGAGTCCAAATAAAGCTGGCATATAGGAAATCGTTCCATAGAAGGACTTTTTAAAATTGGCGCCATTGGTCATTTTCAAGGAATCCTTTTGTTGAATTTCCGTTGAATAAACCGCTTTGATGCCACGGTAAGAAATGTTTTTACGTTTCAAGCGCTTTTTCATGTGTGAACCGAGTTTACATCCTGAAACATGTTGAATATTTGTGACTTTAATCTGACTCGTGTCGGTTTTTCCACCCGCACCCATGTGACTGATGATTTTTACTTTTTTGCGTTTGCAAGCTATCATCCATTCCAATTTTGGTGTCACAGAATCAATGCAGTCCATGACATAATCGGGCTGATGTTCGTCAAGCAATTCCCAAACACGTTCCGGCAGGACAAACTCTTCGACGATGTTTAATTGTATTTCTGGATTGATGTCCCTAATTCGTTCTGCGAGAACAACGGCTTTATTGATGCCTATTGTACTATCTAAAGCCGTTAATTGACGGTTTTTATTCGTTGGATCAAAGACATCCCCATCGATGATGGTCATCTTTCCAATTCCTGCTCGTGCGATAAATTCTCCGGCAAAAGAACCGATTCCACCAAGTCCTACAATCAATACATGCGCCTGTTTCAGTCGATTCATTTGTTCTTCAGAAAACAACAATTCAGTTCGCTCCAACCAATTTACCATGCTATTTTTTTTACGCAAAGATATTTGATTCTTGTTCAATTGAACAGGAAAAATCAAGTTGACAATCAGTAAAAATGAACGTGAACCACGAATTTTTACTATATTCGGCAGGTAAACTAAACTATTTTTATGGAAAATAATGCACAAAAAGGACATCCAACAGGACTTTGGTACTTGTTCGGAACAGAAATGTGGGAGCGCTTTGGCTACTACTTGATGCTTGGGATTTTCTCCCTTTATATGATTGATGGATGGAACAATGGCGGAATGGGATTCGATGCTGGGAAAAAATCTGACATCTATGGAACGTATTTAGGATTAGTGTATTTAACACCGTTTATTGGTGGACTTTTAGCCGATCGTATCTTAGGATACCGTCGTTCCATCATTATGGGTGGACTTATGATGTCTGCCGGATATTTCTGTTTATCGATTCACAACGAAACTGCGTTTTACGTGGCCTTGATGTTGATCATCCTTGGAAATGGATTCTTTAAACCAAACATCTCTACCCTT